>JBGVLA010000140.1:0-18859 GCA_045124015.1 Eubacteriales bacterium
ATAATTATTTATTTATAACTAAAACTTCAATTTTACCGAATAACAAACGCCGACAGAATCTGTCGGCGTTTATGATTTGTCTAATTGAGAAATTACTTGAATTGCTCTCGCCACTTTACGAATATCCCAAGGTATTGGGGAAGATGAGCGTGATGACAAGGTCGGTAAGGAGAACGGCAAGGCAAATGGCGGCGATGACGGTCCTTGTTTTCGGCTTGGTCTTCAAATACTTGCGGAAAAGGAAAGGCTGGACGAAATACGCGGAAATGAGCGACAAAACGCCGAAAATGAGGAGCGTTTGCAGGGAAACGTGTCCGCCGAAATTCATGAATCTGCCCGTATAATCCCAAAGGCGATAGCCTGCAAAGGTGAGAAATGCCCATCCGCACACATATTCAATGACGCCCGTTACGAAGATCGTTCCGAAAAAGACGAGCGGGGGATATTTGTGGAGCTTATGAAATACCAGATATAAGATCACAACACCGAAGCCGTAGATCGGCAGATACGGTCCGTACAAAAATCCGCGCCATTGAAACGGCATCCCTTCAAGCCACGTATTGATGATGAGACAGTAGATCTCCTCATAGAAAAAACCGCCGAGCGCACCGACAAGAAAGAGATAAAAGAGGGCTTCCAGCCGATGATAGAACGAAAGTCCGCTCATATCGGGGTTTTGAAAGCGTTTTTTCGTGGAGTCCTTCATGAGATATCTCCCTCCATCGTCGCAGAGAGGAATTTGTCCTTTTTGATGGATATAATGAGAAACATCTGCTCGTTTTCGCTTGTCATATCACCCTTTTCCACGGTATAGACAAAGTGTCCGTCCTCAAACGAAACGGTATACGGGTAAGCGTCGGAAACGTGAAGGATCAGCAAAACATTCTGCTCAAAAAAGGCTTCATCGTATATGTTTTGCAGATTTTCTCGCTCGTTTTTGGGCATATTTTGCGAAAAATCACGCGCTAAAGCATCTTTCAAGGCTGGATACTCTTTGGCAACGAAAAGCGAGGGTGAGGCGTTTTCATCTGTGCAAGGTACGATGTCTTGAAGAATATAGTTTTTATTCTGTGGAATAATGGGCGCGGCACTGGACGATTCATCTGAGAAGGTTGCTTCAACGGAGGATGTTTGCTCGGTCGTTGGTGTGAACGTCGCTGCCACTGTGGTCGTGGATGTCGTATACACATAAGTTGTCGTAACCATCGTTGTCGTCGTCATATAGGCGCCCGTTGTGGTTCCCGCCGTTTCGATGGGAGAATCCGCTAGTGTTGTTTGCACAGCCTGCGATGTGCCCATCGCCGGTGTTGTTGGGGCGGAATCGACGGATTCGGGCACGAAATATCCTCTATCCAGCGCAAAATACGCAGAAATGCCAATGATCAGACAAAGAGAACAAAGGGAAACGGTTTCTATGATTTTTTTGTTGCGCGCTTTGCGCTTCGCCTTGTATCGGTCTGCTTTTTCAAAAACCGTTTGGCGAAATTCATCATAATTTTTCATATCCGCAGGTACTCCTTTCTCATGGCTTCTTCCAAGGCTTTTTTCGCGCGGTATGCGATATTTGCCATTTGTTTTTTCGTTTTTTTCATGATCTTTGCGGTTTCATCGGGGGTAAGCTCCTCGAAATAAACGAGATGCAGATAGGTCGCATAATCCTCCGCAAGGGTCGAGATCAAATTTTGAATCCTCTTTTTTTCATCGGTAGCGATGATCTCCTGCTCCATGGAATGAAAATCCGCAAGATCGCGGACGTTTTCCGCATCCACGGAGACGGCGTGATATCGGCTTTCCTTGCGGATATGGTCGATGGCTTTATGACGCGCGATGGAAAAAAGATAGGTTTTGAAGGAGCTTTTGAAGCGGTAACGGTTTTTATGTACCAAAAGCTCCATAAAGGTATCTGCGGCGAGGTCTTCTGCGGTCTCATAGTTTTTGACAAGTCTGTTGATGAAGAAAATGAGGCTATCGTGATATTGCTTCAAGATTTCATCAAATCCGCTTTCATCGCCGTCCAAAAACCGACGGTAACATAAAGCGCCGAAATCCGTTTCCATAATTCTCTCCTTTTTTATTCATTCGTCGTTCGTATTCGCGTATTTTCTCACGAAAATGAAAAAATATATGGCGGAATCCAAGAATTCCGCCATATCGTCCATCAATTCTGACGGTTTGCTTCGATCTCTTCTCTTGTGAAATCATATTTGCTATCGCAGAAATGACAGCAAACCTCGATTTTGGGGTCTTTTGCAAAGGTTTCGTCAAGTTCTTTATCCGAGAAACAGGAGAGCGCCTCCAAAATACGGTCGCGGCTGCAATCGCAACGGTATTCTGCGGGAAATTCGTCAAAAATATCGTATTCAATGCCCTGCATCACACGCGCAAGGATATCCTCGTTCGTCATACCGCTGTCGATAAGTCCCGAAACGTTACTCATGAGTGGGAGATTTTTTTCGATTTTGGCAACGGTCTCTTCATCTGCAAAGGGAAGAAGCTGAATGAGGATACCGCCTGCCGCACGGCAGGAAAGGTCGGTATCCACGAGAACGCCGAGCGAGCAAACGGTCGGGACCTGTTCACTTTGCACGTAGTACGCGCAGATATCTTCGGCGATTTCGCCTGTTACGATCTGGGAAAAGCCCGATTGCGGGTCGCCGACACCCTCGTCGCGGATGACGCAGAGGTCGCCCTGACCGACGATGCCGCCAACGTCAAGCTTGCCGTTTGGCTTCAGCGGAAGATCGGCGTCGGGATTCTGGATATAGCCCTTGGTATTGCCCATATAGTCGGAAACGGCAATGATAGAGCCTGCAATGCCGTCGCCCTTGAATTTGAGGGTGAGACGGCTGTTTTTCTCTTTGAGCATCGTACCCATGAGGGCGGCACCCGTCATGACTCTGCCGAGTGCGGCGGTCGCCGTGGGTGCGGTATTGTGATAACGGATGGCGGTATTCACCATTTCCGTCGAATTGATGATAAGGATTCGCGCCGCGCCGTCTTGGGTCATGGCGCGGAGAACATTGTATTCTTGTGTCATTTGGTGTATCTCCGAAATTTGATTGTGGTGGGGTGGTGCTTTGACAAGTTCTAAGTGAAACACATGGGGTGATATTTCTACATAAAATAATTATTTAAGACATATGAAAAACGCGCGGTCGGATTCCTCTGAAACGGGCGCAAAATCAAGGTCGGATACCGTTTCAAGGATGGTAAAGCCTGCTTCCTTCAGCATTTTGGCAAGTCTTGGGAGCAGATAACGGCGTTGACGCTGTGTTTCGTCCACGCGATGCCATGCGTTGCCCTCTTTTATGAAAAACGTCAGATAAAAGTCGCAGAGCGCGGTCTTTTTGTTATAAAAATTCTGCCAAGAAAGGAAAAGGTCGTCGTATTCATAGACGAATGCGTTATCCGCAAGGATATTTTCGTATTTATACGGCGTGCTGACGTCGAAAATGAACATTCCGCCCTCACGAAGCGTTTCATAGACACGCGCAAAGGAGGACGTAACGTCCTTGGGGGAGGTCAGATAATTATAGCCGTCAAAGCTGCAAATGGCGGCATCAAAGCCCGTTCCTGCATCAAAAAGCGCGATATTTTGCTCCGAAAAACGAATACGCACGCGGGCGGTATCGGCTTTCTGCTGGGCAAGAGCGAGCATTTCTGCGGAAAGGTCAAGCCCCGTCATATCGTAGCCCATCTGCGCCAGCGGAACGGTAATGCTTCCCGTACCGCAAGCGAGGTCGAGCATCTTATGGACGGCGGTGTCATATTTTGCAAAGCAGGTCTTATAAAATTCACACCATGCCGTATAGTCGATATCCTCCATGATGCGGTCGTAATAGGCGGCAAGGGTAGCGTATTGTTCGGTCATAGGTTCACCTTTATTTCTTCATGCAAAGCTCACGGTAGACGGGGAGATAGATCTCCTGGTCGCGGATGGGACAGCCCGTAAGACCGCTGAGGCGTTTGATCTCGGCGCATTTACTGCACGCGATGCAGACCTTTTTGGGATCGACCTTGCCCGCCATCATGTCGGTGGCAAAGGTATCGTAAGCGAACGCCATGCGTCCGAAGCCGATCATGCTTGCGGCTTTTTCCTTGAGTGCGCCTGCGGCAACGTAGGGGGCAAATTCACGCAGATAGCTATAACCCGTACCAATGACGGTGAGGTCGGGGAATGCTTTCTGAATTTCGCGTGTGCCGGCGATCAAGCGTTCCAAGCCGACGAGAGGATGCTCGGGAGGCATATAACTGCCTCTGTTATAGGGGCGGTTGACATGGGGATTGAAATAGGGGGATCCCATCGTCATATCCACGAGTGAAAGACCCTTGGAAGTCAAAATTTCAAGGAGCTTTTTGGTTTCGGTCAGATCGGGCGTTACCGTTTTTCCTTCTGCAACGGCAAAGCCATAGGGTGCTTCGATCATATCCGAGAAGGAAAGACGGGAAGCAAGCACCGTTTCGGGACGAAGTACGGAACGGACCGCATCAAAGCAATCGATCATCAAGCGGGAACGGTTTTCAAAAGAGCCACCGTATTTGCCCTCTCTTGTGTGCGCGGAAAGAAGCTCATCGAGAAGATACTGATGGCAAGCCTTGACATCGATGGCATCAAAGCCTGCGTCCTCTGCGATCTTAGCTGCTTTTGCGAATTTTTCGGGGAGTGCGTCGAGATAATCGTCGCTAAGGACGGGAACGTCCTTATCCTGCGGACGTTTTTCCTCAAAGGGAAGGCTTCTCGTGGCAAAAAGTGCGTGGGGCGTATCGCTGTTCTTGGCGAATCTGCCCGAATGGGTGAGCTGCGCCACAACGAAAGCATCGTTTTTCTTGATATCGGCAACGAGGGATTTGAAGGAATCCGCGGTGTTGTCGTTTAGCATCATCTGATGGTCAGAGGTTCTCGCTTCGGGGACAACGGAAATGGCTTCCATCCAAACGAGCGCCGCGCCCGAGCCGGAAAAACGCGCATATCTGCGACGGGTAAGGTCGGAGGCAGAGCCATCTATATTTGCATCACAGCCCTCCATCGGGTGTGTTGCCAAAGAATTTTTCAGTGTGATCTCGCCATGCGGTGTTTTGATGACGGGCTTTGCGGAAAGGGGAGAGATATCCTTGGAAAAGGGGATATCATAGCCATTTCTTTCGATATACAGACGAAGCTCATCGGGGCTTGTGAAAGAAAAGGTATAGCTGTCTTTTTTGTCGTAAGCAAACATAAAAAGCTCCTTTGAAACAGGGTGTTTCCATTCTGTTTTTTTTTGATTATATGGATTTATATTTCATTTTTGTTGGGGCAGGCATCCTCGTGCCCATTCCCAAAAGTGATTGCCGAACGGGTGGCGATATCGGATCGGAATTACGCCATCGTTTCCAGCATGGCAAGCGTTACGCGATGACGGGGTTCTTCACCTGCGAGGACGGCTTTGTATTCTTCATACATGAAATCTGCCATGCGGTGTGTTTCATAGCCCGTACTGCCTGCGATATGAGGAGTCAGGAAGATATTTTCCGTGGTATAAAGCTCGCTATCCTCTCTCGGCGGTTCTTCGGGGTCGGTTACGTCAAGGAGTGCAAGACGGTTCGGATGATGCTTCATCTCGTCGATGAGGGCTTGCATATCCACCTGTGCCGCGCGTCCCGTATTGATGAAAACGGCGTTTTCCTGCATACGGGAAAGGAGGTCGCGGGAGATGATGCCCTGGGTTTCGGGGAGATTTGCGATATGATTGGATATCACATGACAGGTTTCAAAAATTTCTTCAAGAGAAGCTTTGGTAACGCCCATGGCATCAGCTCTTTCGTCGGAAAGGAACGGGTCATATACGAGAACTTCAAAATTATAAGGACGAAGAAGCTCGATGACGCGAGAGCCGATCATGCCGGCGCCGAGAAGGCCGATCTTTGTGCCGTAATTGCCGGGATAGATATAATCGGGGTCATGGTTTGTCCATTCCGCGCGCGAGCGGACACGGCGGCGGAAAAAGCCTTTATTCGCCAGAATGATCTGAGAAACGGTTACTTCCGCAACGGGAACACCGTTTGCGCGCCATGCGGAATGAACGGAAATGCCAAGCTCAAGGAACGGACGCGCAAAATATTGCACTGTTCCTGCGGCGTAAAACACGGATTTGAGATTGGGGAAATATTCTGTGATCTGTTCTTTCGTCAGGGGGAGCATACCCCAGGTGGAAAAGATATAATCGACCTTTTGAAGTTCTTCTTTTCTCGCGTCAAGCTCGTCCATCGATTTGACGGGGGCGAGAAAATCCAGCTCCTCTGCAAGTTTTTTCTGCATTTCTGCGGAATATACGGCATCCACGTTCCAAAAGCGGCGTGTTACGAATAATGCTGTCATGATGATTCTCCTTTTTATGTTGTTGAGAAGGATGGAAACTCCGTGCGAGATCCATTCGACTTCGCCGACAGGTGTCATTCTGAGCGAAGGACGAAGTCCGAAGTCGAAATTTTGCGTAAGCAAAATCGCGTTAGCGGAATCTCTGTCGGCTACGCTCAGGATGATGGCGCGCGGAGTTTATGCTTGCATGGGAAATTGCTCGAATCGCTCTCGCCGTTTTTCCGTGCTTGGCGATGTGAAAAGATGAGATAGGCGAGCAATTCTCAGCGGCGACTTGCCGCTTTTTTAAGAAAAGGAAAAATGCTTGGGAAGTCCGCCTTCAAAGGTAAGATCGGGTTCGCCGATGATGAGCGGTGCAATATAGGAGAGACATTCTTTGGTTACGTTGTTGCCTCTTTCGTTGATATATTCACGGGGAACACTGCGAACAGCGTTGGCAATGCCCGAAATATCAGCGCTATCGATACCGATTTCGTACTTTTCGCCTTCACCGCGAACGAAGATCATCATTTTGCCTGTTTCGCCCGATGCGGCAGCCTTGACAGCGGCACGACCGATGGAAACGGATTCGGTAAGGTCGGTCTTGGAAGCGAGATGGGAAGCGCAACGCTGAGGGAGGTTCAGCTCAATGGAGCGGACCTTGCAACCGAATTTATCCTTGACGGCGAGTTCGAGCGCTTTGCCCGTACCCGAGAGGTATTTATGACCGAATGCGTCGGTGGCACCGCTCTGTGTGCCTTCGCCAACGTATGTGCCGTCAGCGGTGCGGACACCCTCGGAAACGGCAACGACGACGTTCGGATGCTTTTCAAATGCTTTTTCAAGATCGGCGTAGAAATTGTCGAAATCGAACGGTACTTCGGGGAGATATACGAGGTCGGGCTCTACGTTCGTATAGAGAGAGGAAAGTCCTGCCGCCGCCGTAAGCCAGCCTGCATCACGACCCATGATTTCTACGATGGTAACGGCTTTTACGGTATAAACGGCGGTGTCGCGGAGGATCTCCTGCATAGTGGTTGCGATATATTTTGCGGCAGAGCCGTAGCCGGGGGTGTGGTCTGTGCCGGCAAGGTCGTTGTCGATGGTCTTCGGTACGCCGATGACGCGCATATCGTAGCCGATGCTCTTTGTGAATTTAGAAAGCTTCGCAACGGTATCCATCGAGTCGTTACCGCCGATATAGAAGAAATAACGAATGTCAAATTCCTTGAAAACGGCGATGATATCTTCAAAGGTCTTTCTGTTTTCGCCCTCAAAGTCCTTGGGGAGCTTTTTGCGGCAAGAGCCGAGTGCCGCCGCAGGGGTATTTTCGAGAAGCTTCAGATCTTCTTCGGTCATGTTGCTGACGTCGATGAGCGTTTTTTTGAGAACGCCTTCGATACCGTTTTTTGCGCCGTATACGGTGCCAATGGCATCACATTCGATCGCACCGCGAATGACACCTGCGAGAGTTGCGTTGATGGCTGCTGTGGGGCCGCCGGACTGACCGACGATTGCATTTCCGTAAAGTTTTTCCATGATTTTGTGATCTCCTTTATATTGAGTTTGTATGATTTCTGTGGTAGGGGCTATTCACGAATCGCCCGTATTGGTTATAAGATAAGCTCCGCGACCTTCATAACGAGCAGGATCGTAAACGGCGAAAGGATCGTGCCGAGGCTGATGAGCTGCGCCGAATACGAGGGCTTTACGTCATAAAGCGTTGCAAGAAGCGTGGTGAACGCCGCAGGAGGCAGGGCGACCATGACGGTCAGAAAGACGGCAAGGTCGATATCCGAAATGAGCGCGGAAATGCCCGTAAAACGGAAGATGACTGCCAAAAGAAGCGGAAGCGCAACGAGCTTGACCGCAAGAAATCCGTAAAATTTCGGATTCAAAAAGAACTCTTTCAGCGGAAGCGCCGCGACGAGCGAACCCGTTACGATGAGAGAAAGCGGGGTGCAAAGCGAACCCATCGTATCCATCGCCGTCATGAGGAAATCGGGGAGGGGAATTTGTGCGATATAGAGCGCAAGACCGATGAAGCAGGGAACGGTGCCCGTATTGATGAAGATCTTACGAATCGAAACGCCGCCTTCCGTTTTTCCGCGGGACATGAGCCATACACCAAAGCTCCAAACGCCGAGATTATACGAAATGACGTAAAACGCGCCGTAAAAGAGTCCGATCTCACCGAAAAGGGATTTGAGGATCGGAAAACCGATGAAAGCGCAGTTGCAAAAGGTGAATGCAAACTGATAGATCTTCTTTTCGTCGATATCCTTGATACGGGAAAAGAGGATAAAGGCAAGCGCGATCGTCAGCGCATGAGAGAGCAATCCAAATCCAAGCACGAGAAGCCCGTTTTTGAGATTCAGCGCGGAAAAATCGAGCTTGGTGATGGAATAGATAATGAGAAAGGGCTGTGCGACCTTGACAACGACGGTGGAAAGTCCTTTTGTGAGGTCAGCATCGATGATCTTGGCTTTTCTTGCGACAAAGCCGACGAGGATCAGCAAAAACAAACACAGCGCGGTGGGGATCAGATCGGCGATATTTACGTTCATACGATGCCGTCCAATCTTTCCTTGATGGCGATCATATCGGCAAGCATTTCGTCTTTTTTGCGAGGATCGCGGAGAAGCGCCGCAGGATGATATACTGCGCAAACGGAGAATCCGTTTTTATCAAACCATTTGCCATGCTCGGCGGTGATCTTGAAATCGGGCTTGATGATACGCATAGCCGAGATGCGTCCGAGACAAACGATGACCTTGGGGCGGATCGCCTGTACCTGCTCGCGCAGATATCCGATGCAGAGATCTTCCTCCTCGGGCTTGGGGTCGCGGTTGTTCGGGGGACGGCATTTCAGGATGTTGGCGATATAGACCTCTTCGCGGTCGATGCCGACGGCGTCGAGATATTTATTGAGCAGCTTGCCTGCCGCGCCGACGAAGGGGATTCCCGATTCATCTTCCTTTTGACCGGGTGCTTCGCCGATGAACATCAGCGTCGCCGTGGGCTTGCCCACGCCGAAAACTACATTGGTCCTCGTTTTGCAAAGCTCACATTTTTCGCAGGACTTGCAGGCTTTTTCAATTTCTTCAAGTGTTTTGATTTCCATGAGAACGTACCTTCTTTTTGCTTTTTGGCGCATGAAAACGCCACTTATAATCATTATATCACAAGTGGCGTTTTGTTTCAATTATATTTTGAATTTTGCTGTATTTTTTCGGAAAAAGTTTGCGTTTCAATTTGCAAGCGGTGCCAATATCCCCACGGCGTTTTCCTCGCAGATGGGCAGGCAATGCTCTTTGAGATAAGCGAGCGACGCTTCTCCCTCCATGCGTGTGCCGAATTCGCCGATAAAAAGATTTTCGCGCAGATATTTTGCTTTTTTTCCGCCGATGGGGGAAGGGGCTTCCAATAGCTCCAGATAATAGCGGGATTTTTTCTTTTCCAGAGGTTCGAAATAGGCACGGCTCGGTAAAGCATAGCCCCGATGCGAAAGATATCGGCAAACACGGCAAAGCGATTCGGATTCCTCAAAGCCGTAGATCGCAGAGATCTCATGGCTTGCACTTTTGACTTTGGCAAGGTCGATGCCGTCCTTTTCCGCGATTTCATTTTGCCTTAGCTTGGTTATGTAGATGGCACAGCCTCCGTTTTTTTCGGGAAAGACCTCGATGCAGATGCGTCCGCGCGCGGCATCAAAGCCCGTTTCATGCTTGGCATAGTCGAGGATATTCCAAATGGCTTTTCGGGTTTCTGTATTTTCATAATCAAGCTTTTCGCAGGTCAGATTGTATTTCATCATATCAAAGGGAGTGAGCAATACCTTCAGCTTATCTTCTCCGATGAGATGCAGTTCCAAAATCATCACCGTCCTTATGTCGTATTCTTCTATCATTATACGCCATATGGCAGAAAAAATCCATACGCAAATTTCTGGTATTTTTCATGTGCGAGGGCTGTTTTTTTATATTGCCTCTTGAAAAAATTTTTGTTTGTGATACAATAGTATAAAGGGAGTATTATATCCCGATGTTTTTTGCGATGATTTTTGATAAGAATACATAGAGAAAAGGAGATTTCTGATCATTATGGAATTTTCAAAAGATAAAAAGACGATACTTTCGGGTGTTCAGCCCAGCGGCAATCTCACCATTGGCAACTATCTCGGTGCGATCCGCAACTGGGTCGCGCTCCAGAATGAATCCTATGAAACACATAACTTCCTGTATTGCGTGATGGATATGCACGCCATCACCGTTCGTCAGGTGCCTGCAGAGCTTCGCCGCAGAACCCTTGAGACCGTTGCCATTTATATGGCTTGCGGTATCGACCCCGAAAAGAGCCTTCTTTTCGTACAGAGCCACGTCCCCGCACACGCACAGCTTGGCTGGGTCCTCGATTGCTATACCATGTTCGGCGAGCTTTCCCGTATGACACAGTTCAAGGATAAAAGTGCAAAAAATGCACAAAATATCAATGCGGGGCTTTTCACCTATCCTGCACTGATGGCGGCAGATATCCTTCTTTATCAAGCGGATATCGTTCCCGTCGGTCTTGACCAGAAGCAGCATATCGAGATCACACGCGATATCGCAGAACGCTTCAATCAGATCTATGGCGATACCTTCGTCATTCCCGAGCCTTATATGACCAAGGCAGGCACGAAGATCTGTTCTCTCCAGGATCCGACGAAGAAGATGAGCAAATCCGATGAAAACGCCAATGCTTGCGTCCTTATGTTCGATTCCAAGGACGATATCATTCGTAAATTCAAGCGCGCCGTAACGGACAGCGATACCGTCGTTCGTTATGCAGACGGCAAGGATGGCATCAATAACCTCATGTCCATTTATTCCTGCTTCACAGGCAAGACCTATGAAGAGATCGAAAAGGAATTTGAAGGCCGTGGCTACGGCGACTTCAAGCTTGCTGTCGGTGAAGCTTGTGCAGAGGGTCTTGCACCCATTCAAGCAGAATATAAGCGTCTGATGGCAGACAAGGGTTATCTCGAAGGTCTGCTTCGTGAAAATGCCGATAAAGCGTCCTACATCGCAGGCAGAACACTTTCTAAGGTTTATCGCAAGATCGGTTTCCTCGCAAAATAACGAGAAATTGGATTGATGATTATGTTAAAAAATTTTACTTCGCCGGATATGCTTTATGCGCTTGCGGCTTTGGCGCTTGCGTTCCTTGTTGCATATTACGGCACACCGCTGGCAAAGCTTTGGGCGATCCGTTGCCGATGCTTTGACCATCCCGACGGGGAAAGAAAGCTCCATGCCGCACCCATTCCGTATTTCGGCGGACTTGCGATCCTTGCGGGCTTTTCCGTCGCATTTCTGCTGTTTACCTATATGCTGACGGGTGCGATCCCAAGCGAGATCCTTGTCATGCTTATCGGCGGTGCGGCGATCTGTCTTGTCGGACTGATCGACGATATGTACGATATGCGTCCGATCGTTAAATTCGTCTTGCAGATACTGGTCTCCGCCTTTACGGCATATTTCGGCTTTGCCATCGAATACGTTACCGTATTTGGTCATACGATCCGCTTTGGTGCTCTTTCGGAGCTTGTAACGATCGTATTCCTTGTTGGGATGATGAATGCCGTGAATCTGATCGACGGTCTTGACGGTCTTGCGGGCGGCGTTTCGGCGCTGGAATCCTTTGCGCTCCTGATCACCGCGATCCTGATGGGGAATCCCGTTTGTGCGGTGGCGGCAGCTGCTCTTTGCGGTGCCACACTTGGCTTTTTGCCGTTTAATTTTGGAAAGGCAACGATCTTTATGGGAGATGCCGGCGCGATGTTTATCGGATATCAAATGGCGTGCATTTCCGTTTTCGGACTTTTCAAGGCGCAGGCGCTTTTCTCGATCATGGTTCCGGCGATGATCTTTGCGCTTCCTGCGATCGATACGGTAACGTCGTTTTTCCGCCGCATCCTTCGCGGACAAAGCCCTTTTTCCGCAGATCATAAGCATTTGCACTACGTACTTTTGGAAAACGGCTTTACGGTGATGCAATCCGTGGTCCTTCTGATGGCGGCATCTGCGCTTTTCTGCATGGCTTCGATCTTGTACGTCAAATATAAGATCTTTTCGATCTGTCTTTTGGCTTTGAGCATACTGTTTTTGATCGTGCTCAGATATGATAAGCATCTGCCCGAAAGGCTTCAAAAGAAAACGGTGCACAAGGGCACCGTTCACCATACGAATGAAACCGTATAACTTCAACAGAGAGGCGTATAACTTCAACAGAGAGGGAGGAGGGACGAATATGAAAAAAATGCTTTTTTCGAAAAGCTTTTTGACCGTGATGTCCATCCTCTCTGTTCTTTTGGGCTTTACCATTCTTTGCGGAGCGGCGCTTCTCGTTTTGGAGCGGATCGGTGTCGTCTCCTTTTCTTTGGTGGAAAAGGAGGTTACGGTCTCCGCTGGCATGGAAAGTGTCTCCGAGGACTTTCCTTTTTATACGAAAGCACCCGAATCGGCGGTCGGCGTTGGTACGGAGGGGCTCGTTCCTGCGGAGTTGATCGAGGATAGCCCTTTTATCGATCGGTATTATTTGAAGCTTGCGGTCCGCTCCGATATGAACGAGGGCGCCTTTGCCGAAGGGCTTTATGAAATATGGCGCTTAGGCGATAAATACCGCATCCATCGCTATCATATTTTGGATAACGAGGTCGAATATATCATCATCTGCGACGGAAAACGCGTGCAGATCCAGGATTTTACCAAAGCTTCGATCGTTTACGAGGAATATAGTGCCGCCTATGCCTTTTCAGAGGTCGCGCCGGTGCCGAACTTCCGTAAGCTGTTTGCGGATATCCATGTTTTCTCATTCTATCAGGAAAATGAAAGCACTTGTGCTTTTTCTTGTGAATACCCTGTGCTTGGGGTTGTGGATCATGTGGAATTCGTCAAATCTACGGGGATTGTTTCCCGATACCGCCGTTTGCATGGCGAAACGACGTTGCTTTCCGTGGATATGACCGCGATAGACAACGGCTATGCGTTTGTGGATTATATTTTCTATTTCGATTAAAGCAGTAAAAGCGCCAGGATAAGTCCTAAAATATTGCCGTTATCCTCCGCATCGCCGCGTATGAGCGAATAGAGAAAGATAAATAAGAGAATATCCTCCGCCGTCAGCCTTTCGAGAAAGCCTCCTGCGATTCCCGATGGGGCAGACGGCGTTTTTTCTTCGGGGCGAGGGAGAGATTCTGTTCTTGGTGCTTCGCGCGGCTTTTCCGTGCGTTCGTCCTTTTTTTCCGTTTTTCGGTATAGATTGCCGTTGTAATCGGGCGGAACGGAAAAACCGACTCCGTTTTGATCGCCTTGCTCGATCAGACCGTAACTGCGGCTATACATACGACCGCCTCCCGTCAAAGCAGATTGCCGAATTGCCCTGCCATTTCCGCAAGCCGCATCATGGAGAGCATTTTGTCGATCTTGGCGCACCGTTTGTTATCCAAAAAGGGCTTTAAGGCGAGGAGAAGCTCTCTCGTGTTTTTCAGATTTTTCTCAAGCGTTGGCGAAGGCGCAAAAAGAATGGGAACTGCCGCAGGCTCGGCGGGCGCTTGCGTCTCCGTGGGAGTGGGCGGTGCGCTCTCTTTTGCTACGGATTCCTGGGGCTTGGGTGCGTTTGCGGTCATGGTATCGGCAAGCGCCTTGATTTGAGCGAGCATGGCGGGATTTTGGAGGATTTGATCGAGCTTTGCGCTGAAATCTCCTGTCAAGCTTTTTCACCGTCCATCGTTTTGAGGATCTCCTCGGCGCGTTCCTTGCCGAGCGTGGAGAGCAGACGGTTGAGGTCTGCGGGGCTGGATTGCATGAGCATTCCGCGGAATTTGGCAGTATTTGCCGCGGCGGTCTTTTCGTTCATGCCGAGAACGGATGCGATCTCCGTGAATTTTTGGGAAAGCTCTGTGTCGCTCAGCATGAGCAGAGCGCTGATCATTTCTTGCGTTACTTCCATTGTGTAAAATCCTTTCTTCGCATTGATTTGGGTGGATGCTTTATTCTATGCGGCAATTTTGGTTTTTGCCACATTTCGGCAAATTTTTGATATGATTTTTGAATATACGAGGTAATATCTATGAAATATACTCCAAAAAAGAATAAAAAAGGGCGCATCGTTTCTCTTTTTTGTATGCTTTTCGGCGGTATGGGACTTGTTTTTTCCGTAACGGCGGATATTCGATATGCGCTTCTTGTGCAGATGGTCTCGCTTTTTCTTTTCGTTATCAGCTTTGAATTTTTTTATCGTTACGAAATGACGACCTTTACTTATATCGTTGACGAAAAGAATTTTGTCATTATCAAAACCGTTGGCAAAAAACAGACCTGCGTTTGCAATTTGGCGATGTGCACAGCGCTTGCGATACAGCAGACGCCGAAAAAGGCAAAAGAGCGAAAAGCGATAGAGGAAGCGTACGGCAGGATCGGGATTCGCTATAACCATGCGCAAACGATGCGTCCGAAGCATCCGTATTCCATTCTTTTTTCTTTTAACGATAAGATCGCGGAGATCATTTTTGAGCCGAGCGATCAAATGGCGGATATGCTGATGGATCGGATCGAAGAAAATCGAAATTTTGAAGCAGAGTGATACAAGCGTTTCTTCAAATCGATACAGCCGACAAAAATCTTCAAAAATTTTACGTTCTACCTCTTGCAAAACCATAGGGCATCGTATATAATAAACTCATCTGTTAGATATTTTATTCTTTTGGAGGTATTTTTATGGATATGTTGGAAGCTGTAAAGGACATTTTGGCAAAACAGCTCAGAGTAGATGTTGACAGCATTTCGGATGACACCGATATCGTGGACGATCTCGGCGCGGATTCCCTTGACGTTGTGGAGATGCTGATGACCATTGAACAAGAATACGGTGTTGTCGTTCCCGACGAAGCGATCATGACGTTTAAGACTGTCGGCGATGTTGCAAGATATATTGAAAATAATCAGTGATATATAGAAAAAGGATGCGGTGCCGCATCCTTTTTCTTCTTTCTTTACACCCCAAGAAAAAGCCCTGTAGTATATTGACTTTTTTTCAGTATCGCGCTATAATAGAAGAAGATATATATTCGATAAAAATGCTTATGATACAGAAAGGTATGAAATATTATGGCATCTATTACACGCCGTGCCGCAAGAGAATGTGCGGTTAAGGCGCTTTACAGCTTTGAATTCAATCGTGATGCGGATCCGATCCTTTGGTTTGCAACGGTTTGCAACGAATCGGAGATCCCGACCAACGATTTCGCCGCTTCGCTTTTCACAGGCGTTGTGGAGCATAAAGAAGAGATCGACGCGAAGATCGCGGAAAATGCAAAGGGTTGGAAGCTTGAACGTATCTCCAAAATGTCGCTTTCCATCATGCGTCTTTGCGTTTATGAGCTCATGTTTACAGAGGTTCCGAAGCCCATCGCCATCAACGAAGCGATCGAGCTTGCGAAAGCATACGATACAGACGATGCGCCTGCGTTCATCAACGGTATCCTTAACGCCGTTGGCAAGACCTTGGGTGAAAAGAAAGAATGAGAGTTCTCGGAATCGATACCAGTAATTATACGACCTCCGCGGCGATCGCGGACGAAAGCGGCTTCCGTCAGAATCGGAAAATCCTTTCGGTGGGCAAAGGGGAGTGCGGGCTTCGACAAAGCAACGCACTTTTTTTGCATACGGTCAATCTTCCCGAGATCATGCGCGGACTTTCTCCGATGGAGAAGATCGATGCCGTGGCATATAGTGCCTATCCGCGCGACGTAGAGGGCTCGTATATGCCGTGCTTCCTTGCAGGACAGGCGGCGGCAGAAACGGCGGCGGCGGTTCTCGGTGTTCCGCTTTATCGCTTTTCCCATCAGGCAGGACATTTGATGGCGGCGGTCAAGACCTGCGGAAACGATGAGATTCAAAAGGGCGAATTTTTAGCGTTCCATGCCTCGGGCGGTACGACGGAAATGCTTCACGCCATTCCGCATGAAGAGATCGGCTTTTCCGCGGATATCATCGGCAAAACGCTCGATATCTCCGTCGGACAGCTCGTCGACCGCGTGGGCGTTATGCTTGGACTTACGTTCCCCTGCGGCGGTGAGCTTGAAAAAATGGCAATGCGCTCCGCGATGAAAAAGCCGCCGATGAAGCTTTCCGTAAAAGACGGAAACTGCAATCTTTCGGGCGCGGAAAATACCGCGCAGAAAATGCTCCAAAAGGGAGAAAAACCTGAGGATATCGCGCGTTTTGCGATCCTTTTCGCGGCAAAGAATATCCTTGCTATGTCAGAGGCGGCAAGAGAGACCTATCCCGATCTGCCCATCGTTTATGCAGGCGGCGTTATGCGAAACGCCATCATCAAAGATATTTTGGCAAAGAGCCTTCCGAACGTATGGTTTGCCGATACGGAGCTTTCGAGCGATAATGCAGTCGGCACAGCATATCTTGGACTTGAGCGTCATAAAAGGGAAGTGAGCACGTGATGCAAAAACGAATCATTTCCGTTTCGGAGCTGAATGAATATATCAAGCTCGTTTTGGAGCATGACGAGCTTCTCATGAATGTTTATGTCAAGGGTGAGATATCCAATTTCACCAATCATTATAAGACGGGGCATATGTATTTTTCGCTGAAGGATGCGGGCGGTGCCGTGAAAGCGGTGATGTTCCGCGGAAACGCGATCAGACTCAAATTCATGCCCGAAAACGGCATGAAGGTCCTCGTTTCGGGGCGTGTGGGCGTATTCCCGCGCGACGGACAGTATCAGATCTATGTGGACAGCATGGAGCCCGACGGCATCGGTGCACTCGCCCTTGCCTTTGAACAGCTGAAACAAAAGCTTGAAAAAGAGGGGCTTTTTGCCGAAGGACGCAAAAGACCGCTTCCCCAAATGCCGATGCGGATCGGTGTGATCACCTCTCCCACGGGGGCGGCGATCCGTGATATTCTGAATATTTTAGGCAGAAGATTTCCGCTTGCCGAGGTGGACCTCTATCCTGCACTTGTGCAGGGAGAAAACGCGGCGGCGGATCTTGTCCGCGGACTTGCGCATTTCAACCGCGCAAAAAACGTAGACGTTATCATCATCGGACGAGGCGGCGGTTCCATCGAAGACCTTTGGGCATTCAACGAAGAACCGCTTGTGCGCGCCGTTGCGATGTCGGAAATTCCCGTGATCTCCGCCGTCGGACATGAAACGGACTTCACGCTTTGCGATTTCGCGGCAGATAAACGCGCGCCCACCCCCTCCGCGGCGGCGGAAATCGCCGTACCAAACGCAGAGGATATCCTTTACACCGTGCAAACGGCAGATATGCGCCTGCGCCGCGCCATGAATCAGAAACTTTCCATGGCGAGAGAACGTCTGGATAGGCTCGCTGCCTCTCGTGTTTTGAAAAATCCGCAGAACGTCATTGACGATAAGCGCATGATGCTTCTCCGCGAGGAGCAGATGCTTCACGAAAAAATGCAAGCCGTTTTACAGAGAAAGGGCGCATCTCTTGGAGAAAAAGCCGCAAAGCTGGGAGCTTTGAATCCTCTTGCGGTGCTCGCAAGAGGCTACGCTGCCGTTTTTGACGAACAAAACAAGGTCATCCAAAACACAGAGGGCGTGAAGGTCGGGGATGATATCATGCTTGCCATGGCAGACGGCAAGCTTTCGGCAACGGTGAAAACGATTATCAGAGAAGAGGAAACATAATTATGGCAGGAAAGAAAAAAATGACCTTTGAAGAAGCGCTCACGCGTCTTGATGAGATCGTACGCTCGATGGAAGCGGGCGGCGCGATGCTGGACGAATCGCTTTCTCTTTTTGAGGAAGGGGTAAAGCTCGTGAAATTTTGTCAGAGTGCGCTTGACGGTGCAGAACAAAAGGTAAAGCTCTTGCAGAAAAACGATGAAGCTGAGGAATCGGCAGAAGAATAAGATATCGAAAGGAACGATTGTATCATGACCTTGAATGAACTCATTATGAAAAACGCCGCCGATGTCGACGCGGCGCTTCCGAAGTACTTTGAAACTCCCGAGGATGCTTTGGAGGTTTTATACGATGCTATGCGCTATAGTGCGCTTTCGGGCGGTAAACGCATCCGTCCGTTCCTGGTAACGGAATTTTGCCGTTTGTTTGGCGGCAAGGCAGAAGCGGCAATGCCCTTTGCTTGTGCCATCGAATGTGTTCATGCCTCCTCTCTCATCCACGATGATCTGCCTTGCATGGATAACGATGAGCTTCGCCGCGGCAAGCCGACAAATCACATGGTCTACGGCGAGGATATCGCGCTTCTTGCAGGCGATGCCCTCATGACACGAGGCTATGAGATCGCGGCAAATAACACAGCCGTGGATGCAAAGATCGCACTTCTTGCAACGCAGAAGCTTCTTTTTGCTTCGGGCGCGGTCGGTATGATGGGCGGTCAGCAGATCGACCTCAAATCCGAAAACGTACAGATCGATTTTGATACGCTTCTCAAAATGCACGCGAAAAAAACAGGTGCGCTCATTCGTGTTT
>JBGVLA010000141.1:0-15667 GCA_045124015.1 Eubacteriales bacterium
TTAACTTGAGCGATATACAAGCTGCTGACCTTGAGTCCGGTATGCTCCAGCACATAGTCCTTGATTTCCCCGTAGGTTGCTTTCTTCTCCGCATCGGTGAGATCAAGCTCGTCCATGTGGATATCTACCTCGATATGTTGCTTCGCATTAAGTTTGGACAATAAACATACCGTCTCAACATGCCCTGTCCGCGGGAACATATCGACCGCTCTCATCTTCGTCGGCGTGTATCCGATCTCCGCAAGTCTTGCACAATCGCGTGCGGCGGTAGCGCTATTGCAGGAAACCATAACGATACGGCGGGGCGACATTTTCTGCATCGCGGAGATGACTTCCTCGCCGCAACCCTTGCGCGGCGGGTCAATCACGACAACGTCGGGACGGATACCGTCTTGGGCGAGCTTTTCTGCGGCCTTACCTGCGTCGGCACAGATAAATTCTGCATTGGATACGCCGTTTTTCAGCGCGTTTTTCTTTGCGTTTTCCACAGCCGCGGGGATAACCTCGACACCGATGAGCCTGCCTGCCTTATTTGCCATGGAAAGACCGATCGTGCCGACACCGCAGTAAAGGTCAAGGAGAATGTCATGTTCGGAAAGCTCAGCGAAATCGGCGGCGGTCTTATAAAGAATCTCCGCGCCGTCGTGGTTTACTTGATAGAAGGAGAGGGGGGAAATATCAAAGGAAAGTCCGCAAAGCGTATCGGTGATGACGTCTTTGCCGTGGAGCGTGATGCAGGTCTTACCGAGAATCTCATTGCCCGGCTTTTTGTTGACGTTCAAGATGATGCTTGCGATATTGGAATTGATTTTGAGCAGGGCTTTCACGAGCTTTTCCGCATGAGGGAGCTTATCCGTATTTGCCACAAGACAAACCATGACCTCTCCGCTGACACGTCCATCACGGATGAACAAATGGCGCAAGATACCACGGTGTGTTTCCTCATCATAAGGCTCGATCTTATATTCATTCATCCAAATTTCAACGGTTTTGGTGATCTCGCCGTAAAATGCAGGCTGCAGGGCACAATGTTCGCTCGGAATGATGCGATGGCTATGGGGCGCGAAAAAGCCAAAGGAGGGCTTGCCTGCGGTATCCTTTCCGCAAGGGATCTGCGCTTTGTTGCGGTAGCCGTTTTCGGTGGGAGAGGGAAGAATGGTATCGCAGGTGATATCCAGCTTACCGATGCGCTTGAAATGACCGTCTACCCAACTTTTTTTGATTTGAAGCTCCGCTTCATAGGTGATATGACGGAACAGACATCCACCGCATTTGGAAAAAACGGGGCAATCCACGTCGCATCGGTCGGGGGATGGAGTCAAAATTTCCTCCACCTTGGCAAAGCCGTGAGAGGTAAGGGTTTTGAGTACGCGCGCGGAAATGACGTCGCCAATGGCGGTTTTGGGGACGAAAAGCACATAGCCGTCGAGCTTGGCAACGCCCATGCCTTCATTGGTGAGGTCGGTGATGGTAAGGGTTACGATATCATTCTTTTTCAGCATAAATAGCCTCCGATTTTTATATATAAAGTGAAAATTATACTCTTATCTTTATATTTTATCATACCGCAAAACGAATGTCAATAAAAACGGATGGAGGGGGATTGGCGTAAACTAAAAAAACACCGGCAAAGCCGGTGTTTTTAGGAGATGAGTTATGAAAAAGATGATTATTTGTGTGTTTCGATGAGACCATATGCGCCGTCTTTTCTCTTGTATACGACGTTGATCTCTTCCGTTTCCTGATCTTCGTAAACGAAGAATTCATGACCGAGAAGGTTCATCTGCATGATCGCTTCTTCGGGAGTCATGGGCTTGAGGTCGAAGGATTTTTTGCGGATCTTGAATTCGGTTTCTTCTTCTACGGGTTCAGGCATTTCGGAAGCACCGCCATCAAGGAAAGCGCCTTCACGAAGTTTCTTTTCAAGCCGCGTTTTATTTTTACGAATTTGGCGTTCAATGACATTGACCGCTGTATCGATCGCATGACAGAATGTCGGTCCTTCAACTTCGCTGCGGAAGAGCGATCCTGCAGCGGAGATGGTGAGTTCTAAGATTTCTTTCTCTCTTTTTTTGCTGAGGGTTACGAACGCTTCAGCATTGTCGAGGAAGAATTTGTCCAATTTACCGATCTTTTTTTCAATCAGCTGACGGACATCATCCGTAATGGTTACTTGTCTCAGAAGAATCGTTGTTTTCATAGAATGTTCACCTTTCGCTCGTATTTGTAAGGGAAAGATTGGATATTCGAAAAAAGGTTCTGCTCCCTTACGTCTATATTATAGCACATAAGAGAGCAGAAGAAAAGTACTTTTTGTGAATTTTTTTCAGTTTTTTATGAAAAATTCTAAAAAACTTGTGTTAAATGGACAAATGATGGTAAGGACCGATGGCATCGCTGACTTTTCTTTCTCTGGAATGACAGGAAAGCAAGAGGCTTTGCACGTTTCTTTGACCGTATTTGTGAATCAAGACCATCATGCGAGCGAGACGCTCATCATCCATGCGGACGAAGCTTTCATCAAAAATGAAAGGAGGCATAGATTTTTTATAAAGCAATTCGATCAGCGCGATTCTCAAACAAATATATGCGAGATCGCCTGTGCCTGCGCTGAGGTATGCCGCATCGTGTGTCATGCCACTTTCGGTAAAGGAAAGGTCGAAATCCAAATTGACACCGAGCTCGGAATATTTTCCCTCTGTGATGGCATGCATCAAACGGCTTGCATTTTTGGCGATCTTGGGAGAGATGCCCTCACGAAGCTTGCCGCTTGCGTTTTCAATGGATTCGATGGCAAGCAGATATGCCGCCCATTTTTTTGTAAGCGTTTCGATCTCTTCGTCAAGGACCGCTTTTTCTTCCGCAAGCTCAGTCGGCTTGTAGGTGGTCGTGCGCAAGGTCGCAAGCTCGACGTCGATCTCATGCAAGCGCTCGGTCTGTGTATTGATCGAACCTGTCAGGAAATCGCGGTCGCGCTTTTTGGCGCCGAGATTGAAGGCTTCCATGGCTTCCTCGTTGTATTCCGCAAAGATCGCCTCACGAAGATATTCTTCGCTGTATGCGGAAAGGTCCTCTGCAATTGCGCGGATACGGCTGCGAAGCTCCTCGGCGGCGGTTTCAAGCTTGGCAAGCTCGGTTTGAACCTCTCGGCAGACCTTGATCGCTTCGGTGAGCGATACTGCCGTATTGCCTCGGATCACAAAGCCATGATCGCGGAGCATGGTGAGGATGCCGGCGCTTACGGTTTCCAAATTTTCGGATGCCGCGTTGAATTTATCTGTAGCTTCGTCTCTTGCGCCCGTGATGAAGATCATGTATGCTTCATCTTCCGATGCGGCGCGGACAAGCTCTTGGAATTCCGAATAGCTTGCACAACCGAATTTTGTGCAGATCTTCATGAGTTTTGCGTTCTTTTCTTTGTTTTTGAAAAGGAAAAGAAGTGCGGGGAGAATACAGATCGGAACCAGTGCAAGACAAATATAAGATACGATGGAGGGGACGTTTGGAAGTGCGAACATGAAGACTGCGGCAAGGATCGCAAAGATCAAGGCGCTCGCAAAAAAGATTCCTGTCAGCTTACGTGCGCCGGCGATCGAAGCGCTCATGGCTCTTGTTTTTTCAATGAGCTCTTCTCGGTTTTTTCCGCCTGCTTTGCCAAAACGTTCGAAAATGGCGAGCTTTTCGCTCATTTCCGCAAGTTTATCGTTAGCTTCCTTGAGGGTTTGGTCGGTGTCTGCATATCTCGATGCCGCAAGCTCAAGCTCGCTTTGCTTTTTCTCAAGCGAAGCGATATATGCCTCGGAAGAAATGTCTCTTCCGCCATGCGCGGGCGATTTTCGAAGTGCTTCGATCTTTGCCTCCGTTTCGGCGAGGCGGAGCTTTTCGGTCTTGCTTCGGAGACATGCTTTTTTAACGGTGTAACGGTTGAATTCTTCCAGCTCCGCATTGACTGCCACAAGTCGTTTTTCGGCTTCTTCTTTCTTTTCCGAAAGCTGACGGTGCGTGCCTTCTAAATAAATGATATCGCCGCTTGCTTGCTTGGCAATTTCGAGCTTTTCCGCAACTTCATCGCGCTTGGCTTCCAACTCTGCGATCTTGCCGCCTTTTTTGTTCTTATGAAGCAAGAAAACGCGCGCGCTGTCGAGTTTATCGATTGCTTTTTTTGTGTTGATGCTTTCATTGCCGGAAAAGAGAATGTTTTCCGCTTCTTCGCCAAGGGCATGACCGCCGATTTTCGTGTTGGCGGTCTGACGGATATAGGCTGTGCTTTCAAAAACGGAAGCGGAAACGCCGAAGAAGACTTCGCCGGGGGATTGACCCTTAAAGCAGGGCATATTGGTGCCGGCATCAAAGACGGCGAGGCGTTCACGGAAGTTATACTTTCCTTCCGCGTTTGTGGAGCAAACGACCTCTCGTTCGATGCGATAACGTTGGTCGCCTTCGCGGAAAACGAGGAAGCCGCCTGCGCTTGCCGTTTGCCAACTGATAAAATGCAGCTTTTCTTCCGTTTTGGAGGGAAGTCCGTAAAACATAAACTTGATGAAGCCGCAAATCGTGGATTTGCCGGATTCGTTTGCTCCCTCTAAAATATTGACACCGCTATCGAAATCGATAGAGCGGTCGATCAGCTTGCCGAAGCTCTTGATATATAAAGACTCAAAAATCATAAGTCAAAAGGCATCCTTTCATTTTTTGTTATGCCGTCTGCGATACGTACGGATAAAAGGCTTTTCCAAAATGCGTTTGCATTTGAAAAAGAGATTTTCGGGATAGGGAATGGGTTTGACAAGAATTGCAAGTGCGCCTGCGTTTCTCGCGCACCAAACGTCTGTAAAAATTTGATCGCCGATGACGACGGTTTCTTCTGCCTTGACGCCGAAATGCTCACACGCGGTCTTGACGGAGCGTGCGGAAGGCTTTTTGCTTTCCCATGTGGTGAAAACGCCGAGCTTTTTATTGAAAAGCGCCACGCGCGGCTCGTGATTGTTCGAGGCGATGGCAACGTGAAGTCCTGCATTTTTAAGGGCTTCGATCCATGCGATGACCTCGTCTGTGGGCTCTGCCACTCCGTAGGTTACAAGGGTATTGTCGATATCGAGTACCACAGCGCGGATACCTTTTTGTATCAGCATTTCGGGTTTGATCTCAAAAACGCTGTCAAACATGATGTCGGGTACGAAGGAGTGGTTTTTCATAAAGACCGCCTTTCATTTTTTCGGTTGTTTTCTGTATATATATTTATATTTTAACATTTTTACGAGCTGAGTGCAATAGCTTTTTGTATTTTTCGGCGGTTGTTTTTTCGGCAACTTGACGGAAACGGGGGAATGTGGTACAATGGAAGAAAATCGATATTTGGAGATACATATGAAAAAAGAATATGATGCTGTCCTAACACCGCAAAATACACCACACCTTACAAAACAGAAAATCCTTTTTGTTTTGACGGCTTCGATGATCGTTTTGAATCTTATCGTGTTGGCGTTCTTGGCAGTAGAGATTCGTGTTTGGGCTTGGATTGCGGCAGGCGTTTTTGCGATTTCGATCCCTTTGCAGCTTTTGGATACGAGAAAACAGCAATGGACATTTTGGAGCATGGTTTTATGGATTTTGGATTTGGTGATCGAAGCCGTGCTTTGCGTCAATTTTTCGGGAAAAACAGTGTTTTGGTGGATGCTTTTTGCGGAGCTTGCCGTTTTGGGAATCGCGGCTTGCGCGCTTTTCGCAAGGATTTGGAAAAATGAGTCTGAGAGAAAAAAGAAATTGCAAAAACGCAGAGAGAAACGGAGCAGAAAATGATAGGATAAAAGCCTTCTCCTGCGGGAGAAGGGGGACCATTTTGCAAAGCAAAATGGTGGATGAGGAGTCAAAATTTTAGAAGAACAGGAGAACCCTTATGTGGAACGGAAAGAAAAAAGCGCTGACGTTCAGCTATGACGACGGCGTTACACAAGATATACGCATGATCGAAATATTGAGCCGCTACGGACTGAAAGGTACGTTCAATCTCAATTCCGAGCTTTTGGGAAAAGAAAATGTGCTCATCCGAAACGGTGTCGAGGTTCGCCACGATAAGGTGAAGCCCTCCGAGGTCGCAAAGATTTATGCAGGGCATGAGGTCGCGGCGCATACGCTGACGCATCCTTCCTTGCCGAGATCCTCCGACGAGGAGGTCATTCGCCAAGTGGAAAAGGACCGTCTGAACCTTTCCGCGCTTTGCGGTTATGAGGTCGTCGGTATGGCGTATCCCGGGGGCGGTATCAACCACGATAAGCGTGTGGAAACGCTCATTTCGGAGCATACGGGTATCCGCTATGCGCGAACCATCGATGCAAACGGTAGCTTTGCTTTGCAGAATGACCTTATTTGCTTTTCTCCGACGGTCTACCATATCGATACCGATGACATGCTTGCTCTCGGTGAAAAATTCCTCGCATATGACGGCGATGCGCCTGCACTTTTCTATATTTGGGGTCATTCCTATGAATTTGACGCATGGAATTTTTGGGATAGATTTGAGGAATTTTGCCGCCGTATGAGCGGACATGACGATATTTTTTACGGAACGAACAGAGAGGTGTTGTTATATGAATGACTATACGAAGATCAACTCTGAAACATGGGATATTTGGGCGGACAACCAATGTGAATGGACGCTCCCCATCACGCATGAGGAATATAGGAAAGCCGATGAAACCAATTTCGTCGTGTATCTGACCCCCTGCGTTGCCGTACCGCATGCGTGGTTTGACGGTTTGAAAGGGAAAAAGCTCCTTGGACTTGCGAGCGGCGGCGGACAACAAATGCCCCTTTTTTGCAAGCTGGGCGCAGATTGCACTGTTTTTGATTATTCGGACAGACAGCTTGCCGCGGAAAAAGCCGTCAGCGAGCGCGAGGGCTATGAAATCGAAATCATCAAGGGTGATATGACGAAGCGCTTGCCCTTTGCCGACGAAACCTTTGATATCATTTTCCATCCCGTTTCCAATTGTTATATCGAGGATGTGTATCACGTTTGGAATGAATGTTTTCGCGTTTTGAAAAAGGGAGGCCGTCTGCTTGCAGGATTTGATAACGGCATCAACTTCCTTTTTGAAGAAGATGACCTGCGAGTCGTAAATCCTCTGCCGTTCAATCCCTTGAAGATGACCAAGGAACGCTTTGAAGCGATGGTGCGCAATGCCGAGGGCATACAGTTCAGCCATTCGATGGAGGAACAGCTCGGCGGACAGCTCAAGGCAGGATTTCATTTGCAAGCACTTTATGAGGACAGAGATCGTCCGGGCGGTCCGAAAATTTCGGAATATGCACCGCAATATATGGCGACTCTTTCGGTGAAGCCGATATGAAAAACGTAAAATGGCTCTTTTTTGACGTTGGTGGTACGCTTGTGGACGAAACGGCTTCGTTCCGTCGACGCGTGATGCGCACCATTGAGATACAGAAGCGTCTTGGAAACACCTATACTCCCGAATTTTTGGAGGAAGCGATGAAAAGATCCGCGCTTGCAGGCGGTTCGTACTTCCGCGGTGCGATGAAGAATATCGGCATTTCGGATTTTGCACCTTACGATTGTATCGGAGAGGTGCTTTATCCCGAGGCAAAGGACGTTTTGACGGCGCTTGCGGAGAACTATCGGTTGGGGATCATTGCCAATCAGCCGATGGGTACGGAAAAACGGCTTTATGAATACGGTATCGGACAACTCTTTTCTCTCGTGCTTTCTTCGGCAGAGGAAGGTATGGAAAAGCCTGAGCCTGTGCTTTTCCTGCGTGCGCTTTCCCGTGCAGGCTGTGCGCCCCATGAGGCTTGTATGATCGGAGATCGTCCCGACAACGATATCGCCCCTGCAAAGGCGCTTGGCATGAAGACCGTTCGCATTACGCAAGGGCTTGGCGGGCTCATGCCTGTGCAAAATGAGGCGATGCAGGCGGATGCGACGATCGGAAGCTTGACGGAATTATCGGCACTTTTTAGAACGCGATAACGAAAAAGACCGCACTCAAACGAGTGCGGTCTTTTTGATCACTGAAAAATTGCGCAAATCGATCTCAGACGAGCAGGTTCGCGTGATCGCTCGCCCATTATGCGATGACTTCATAGTGTGCGCGTTCAAATTCAAAGAATTTTGTGCCTTGGAATGTCAATTTGCCGGTGTCTCCCTCGAAAAGGAAACGATAAATGCGATAAGGGATGCAAAGCTCGGTTTGCTCGTTATTGGGGAGTTGAAAGGTGATGTGATAGGTGATGCGGTCGCGCCAGAGTTTTTTTCCTTTGATCTGAAAAGGGGTCGTGTTGATGCGTTTGCCAATGATTTCAACATCCTGCGTCAAGCGAGGCATTTTGCGATTTTCTTTCCATAAGAGAATCTTCTTTTTGCATTTGATATACAAAAAACTGATGATGCATATATAAAGGCAAGTCAACATAACGAAAATCCTTTCATGAATTGTGGATTTTAACAATTTTGCTGATTCTATTATAACACGATTACGGACAAAATGCAAGATGTTTTCATATTCTAATATCAAAATGATGAGGAGTTTTGAAAATGAATATTCATATTGTTGAGAGAGGAGATACGCTTTCGTCCATCGCTTCGGAATATGGCGTTTCTCTCGGACTTCTTGCGGTTTGGAACGGACTCAAACCACCGTATTCGCTTGTCGTTGGGCAGGCGATCTTGATCTTATCCCCATCGGGATATTATACCGTTCGAGAAGGAGATACACTGACTTTGATCGCGCGTCGTTTTGGCTTAACGGCAAGAGAACTCTATGCCAATAATCCCAATCTTATGGGCGGCATAGAGCCGCTTTTTGTCGGGCAGACGCTTGTGCTTGGTTGGAATGAACCTAAGCTTCGGGATGTTCGTATCAATTCCTATGCCTATCCCTATATCACCGATCCGGCGCTTTACGGAACCTTGCCGTATCTTACCTATCTTGCACCGTTTACTTATGGACTTACAAGAGATGGCGGCCTCATTCAGCTCGATGATAAACGTCTTATCACTGCCGCTGAAAGCTATGGCACATCACCTCTCATGCATCTTTCGACGCTTACGGAAAGCGGAAGTTTTTCCAATGAGCTTGCTTCTGCACTGTTTGCAAACGAAGCGGCACAGGAACGCTTGATCGAAGAAATGCTTGCGACGATGCGTACCAAGGGTTATGAAGGACTCGATATTGATTTTGAATTTATTTTCCCTGAAGAAGCCTCGGCGTATGCGGCGTTTATTCGGCGTGCGCGGCTTCGTCTGAATGAGGAGGGTTACCCCGTCATCGCGGCGCTTGCACCGAAATCCTCGCGTGATCAACGTGGGATCGGATATGAGGGGCATGATTATGCGCTCATCGGTGCGGCGGCAAATGAAGTGTTCGTTATGACATATGAATGGGGATATACTTATGGTCCTCCGCTTGCGGTAGCGCCCATTGCCTCTGTGCGCCGTGTTTTGGATTTTGCGGTGTCGGAGATCCCCGCGGAAAAGATCTTCATGGGTCTGCCTAATTACGGCTACGATTGGGCATTGCCGTATAAACCGGGAGAAACGCGCGCACGCTCGATCGGCAATGAAGAAGCGATCTCGATTGCAAGAGCGTTTGGTGCGGAGATTCAGTTTGACGAAGCCTCGGCGACCCCGTTTTTTCATTATAAAGACAACGGCGTACAGCATGAGGTCTGGTTTGAGGATGCGAGAAGTTATCTTGCCAAGCTTCGGCTCATCGAGGAATACGGCTTTGCAGGAGCGGGTATCTGGAATGCCATGAGACCGTTTACACAGGGATATCTCGTTTTACAGAATCTTTACCGCGTGGCAGCATTTTTATAAAGCATATCCCCATGGGTTTCCATGGGGATATTGTCATTATGTTGTCTTTTCTTCCAGTTTTTTTGTCAAGGCAAGAAAACGCGGATGCTCGCGGATGGGGTCGAAGATCTTATTTTTAGCAAGGCTATCAGAAAAAGTAGCAAAATTGGTTTTCTGTGTGCTGTAGCCTACTTTGTATTCCGCGTAATGGATGCGATTGACGAGCAGGGAAGTGTGGTTAATGCTGACAAAATGCGAATATTTTTCAAAATGCTCGAACATTTCTTCAAGCTCGGAAAGTGCGCGATCATGATTCTCCGCCGCCATGGAATCCTTTGCCATAGCATAGCAAAGTCTGCCGAGGCGGTCTTCCCAAAAGCCGAAATCTCCGTTTTTGAAGATCATATGATAAAGGTCATATAAAAATCTTTGACCTTCGTGTCGTTCTTCTGCCGTATAGCCTGCCGCTTCGCAATACAAAAGCAGGTCGAGTGTAACGGAAATTTCCGAGCAAAGCTCCCAAAAATATTCTTGACAATGCTTGACACGCTCCTCTCCCTCTAAGATATATCTCAGATAGTCAGCATGGACGGGAACCATTTTTGCGTATTGCAAGGCTTTTTCTTTTTGGCCTATCGCGTCATGCGTATAGCAAAGTACTTGAATTGCACCGTTTCGATAAGATGCTTCCTTGCTATTCAGGAGCTTTTCTGCGATAGAAATGATCTCTGTCGCATTTTCTTTTCGGCTGATACCGAAAAGGGCATACATCAATTCATACAGAACCGCCTCCTCATGCGGATACTTTTTCTGCATTTCTCGGCAAAGTGTCAGCATTTTCTCTGTCTTCCCTTGGTGGGCAAGCTTATGAAATTCGATTTGGAATGTGCGAAGCTCTTCCTCTTTTTTGAGCCTATCGCACCCGAGAAGCGTATCGACCGTTACGTCATAGTAGGCGGCGATTCCGGGGAGCATCGTGATATCGGGAAGCCCCTCGCCTCGTTCCCATTTCGAAACGGCTTGGATCGATACGCAAAGATGATTGGCAAGATCCTCCTGTGTATTTCCGCGGCTTGCGCGCAGAGCTTTGAGTGTGTCGGCAATATAAAGTTCCATTTTTGTTCCTCCGATGTGATGAAGTAACAAGCGCTTGTTCTGATTTTATTATAACAAATCTGATGTGAAAGCGCAAGAACCGCATCGTGGAACTTCGGTTGAAAAATTAAACGCAGAGTTTAGAACTTGCTTAGGAGATTCCGTAGGAATACAATTTTTCAAAATGACGAGGAGCGCGACGACAAGAAAAAGGAGGGAAAGAGAGACAAAAAGTGATAAAATTCTGTTGTTTTTCTTCATAACGGACTCCTATTTTATATCTTTATATATAATATAGTCGGAAAAAATCGCATTTTGTCTCCTCTTTTTGAAAAATTTTTTGAAAAAATTGCACTTGACTTTCTTGAAACAATATGGTATGCTAAATTTGACAAGAAAGTTTGATATCGGAGAGTGAAAGAATGAAAAAATACAGTTGCTTGCGTTGTCATGCGAATATGAGCTATATCGGACATGAGACGATTAATTTAGGACGCTTTTTACGGGGATGGCTCGATGTGGAGATCTATATTTGCCCCAAATGCGGGAAAATGGAATTTTTCAATGCGAGTGAACGGCTAGAGGAAATGGCGACGGAGGAACTCCCTCAGAGAACCTGCCCGAAATGCGGTAGAGAGCATGATTTCGATTATCCGAAATGCCCGTATTGCAAGTATGAGTATCCGAATTGAATACAGAAAACGGCTGAATCCGAGGATTCAGCCGCTCTTTTTATTTTGAAGAATTAGATAATGCCTTTGAGTGTTTCCATGACGTAGTTGCCGAAATCTTCGCAGGTAGCGCCGGTGTCGCGTCCTGTGATGACGAGCTTCTTTTCTTCAAAGGAGCAGATGTCAAGTGCGCGTTCGAGCTTGTCCGCGCGGTCCTGAAGACCGATATGAGAGAGAAGCATGACGCAAGCGCGGAGCATGGAGCAGGGATCAGCGTACTTGCCTCTGCCTTCCTTGATCATACGGGGTGCAGAGCCGTGAATGGCTTCAAACATCGCGTATTTCTTACCGATGTTTGCACAGCCTGCCGTGCCGACACCGCCCTGAAATTCTGCGGCTTCGTCAGAGATGATATCGCCGTAGAGGTTGGGGAGAAGAAGTACCTGGAAATCGCGGCGGCGCTTCTGGTCAACGAGCTTCGCGGTCATGATATCCGCGTACCATTCGTCGGTCGTGATCTCGGGGTAGAGGTCAGCAACCTTGTGGCAATCCTCAAGGAAGTTGCCGTCCGTGGTCTTGATGACGTTTGCCTTGGTTACGAGAGATACACGGGTGAAGCCGTTTTTCTTTGCGTAATCGTATGCAAGACGAGCGATACGGTCAGAACCTTGCTTTGTGGTGATGGTGAAGTCAACGGCGAGGTCTTCCGTTACGTTGAAGCCGCTGGAGCCAACGGCATAACCGCCTTCGGTGTTTTCGCGGAAGATGGTCCAGTTGATGCCCTCTTCGGGAACCTTGACGGGACGAATGTTCGCAAAGAGGTCGAGTGCTTTACGCATTGCGACGTTTGCGGATTCGATATTGGGCATACCGCTACCCTTTTGGGGTGTGGTCGTCGGACCCTTCAAGATGATATGGCAGGATTTGAGTTCTTCCATAACGTCGTCGGGAATGGCTTTCATATGCTCGATGCGGTTTTCGATGGTAAGACCGTTGATATCGACGAATTCTACCTTGCCGCTTTCTACGAGGTCAGCAAGCATAAATTCCAGTACTCTGCGTGCTTCTGCGGAGATGATGGGACCGATGCCGTCGCCGCCGCAAACGCCGATACGAATGGTTTCGAGTGCGCCGTAATCCACGAAATCGCCCTGCGCCTTCATGTCTTCGACACGAATGAGCTGTTTGCGGAGAATTTCCTTGAATTTACGAGCCGCATCCTCGAGAACGGTTTCTTCTTTGAGTTTATCAACACCTTTATTCACAGCGCTCTCGAAGCTATCGAGTGCGCCGAGAATGGTTTCTTTGAAGCTTTTGGTTTCGTTGTTTTCCATGATAGGGAGTCCTTTCTGATATCAGCCGTTTGCACGGGTGTAGTTGAGAAGTCCGCCTGCAGAGAGGATCGCACGCTGACGGGCAGTAAGAGTGAGAGTGAGCGGAACCTCGACGCCGTTTGTCTTATCGCGGAGAATGAGGCTTTCTGCGTTCTTGACAGAATCGGCAAAGCCGATGATCTCGAGTGCGTCGCCCTCTGCGATCTTGTCATAATCCTCGGGATTTGCAAAGGTCATCGGTACGATACCGAAGTTGATGAGGTTGGCAACGTGGATTCTTGCGAAGCTCTTGGCAACGACGGCTTTGATGCCGAGGTAGAGCGGAACGAGCGCCGCGTGTTCACGGGAGGAGCCTTGTCCGTAGTTCGAGCCGCCGACGATGATACCGCCGTCCTTCGCTTTTGCGCGTTCGGGGAAGTCCTTATCGCAAACGGTGAAGCAAAATTCGGAAAGCTTCGGTACGTTGGAGCGATAGGGAAGGATCTTCGTGCCTGCGGGCATGATATGGTCGGTCGTGATGTTATCGCCGACCTTGAGAATGAGTTCACAGGTGAGGTCGTCTGCGGGCGCTTTGCCGACGGGAATGGGCTTGATGTTCGGACCACGTTCGACGGTGATATCGCCTGCTTCTTCGACAGAAGCGGGCATTTCAATGAGGTTATCGTTGATATGGAAGTGTGTAGGAACGGCGATCTCGGGCGCTTTGCCGAGGGTCGTCGGGTCTGTGAAAACACCTGCGATGGCGGAAGCCGCCGCGGTTTCGGGAGATACGAGATAAACCTGGGCATCCGCAGTACCACTACGCGCAAGGAAGTTGCGGTTGAAGGTACGGAGGCTTACGCCTGCGGATTTGGGAGAAAAGCCCATGCCGATGCAAGGACCGCACGCACATTCGAGGATTCTCGCACCTGCGGAGATGAGGTCAGCGAGTGCGCCGCATTCTGCAAGCATGGTGTATACCTGCTTCGAGCCGGGGGAGATGGAAAGGCTGACGTCGGGATGAACGGTCATGCCCTTGAGCATTGCCGCCACGGTCAGCATATCGAGCATGGAGGAGTTCGTGCAGGAGCCGATACAAACTTGGTTGATGGGCATACCCTGCAATTCCGATACGGGCTTTACGTTATCGGGGCTGTGAGGGCAAGCCGCGAGAGGCTTCAAAGCGGAAAGGTCAACGGTATATTCCGCATCGTAAACGGCATCCGCGTCGGGAGCAAGCGGTGCGAAATCAGCTTCTCTTTCTTCTGCCGCGAGGAATGCTTTCGTGATTTCATCAGCGGGGAAGATGGAGGTCGTTGCGCCAAGCTCTGCACCCATATTGGTGATGGTCGCTCTCTGCGGAACGGAAAGCGTCTTGACACCCTCGCCGCCGTATTCTACGATCGCGCCGACACCGCCCTTAACACCGAGAATACGGAGAACTTCAAGGATGACGTCCTTTGCGCCGACGTAATCGGAAAGCTTGCCTGTGAGGTTTATGTGAATGATGCGAGGCATGGTGATGTAATACGTACCGCCGCCCATGGCAACGGCAACGTCAAGACCGCCCGCGCCCATACCGAGCATACCGATACCGCCTGCCGTCGGCGTATGGCTGTCCGAGCCGATTAACGTCTTTCCTGGACGAGAAAAACGTTCTAAGTGGACTTGGTGACAAATCCCGTTACCAGGACGGGAAAAGCGTATGCCGTGTTTTTTCGTTACCGTTTGCAAATAGCGGTGATCGTCCGCATTTTCGAAACCCGCTTGCAAGGTGTTGTGATCGACGTACGCCACGGAAAGCTCCGTTTTAACGCGCTTGACACCCATTGCTTCAAATTGCAAGTACGCCATCGTACCCGTTGCGTCTTGGGTGAGCGTTTGATCGATACGCAAGCCGATTTCTTTACCCGTTATCATTTCGCCGCATATCAAATGCTCTTTTATTATTTTTTGCGCTATGGTATAACCCATTTTTCTATCCTCTCTTATAAAACCTTATAAATCAAACCAGTTGACCGAGCACCGCCCGTCCTTGCAAAAACGACGGAAAAGGCCTTCTAATTCCTGTTCGCCCATGACCGTCGTTCTGCCGTCGGCGTAGAGCTTGTCGATTTCCTCTTTCATCACCGTAACAATCCAGTCGTGCTTGGTAACAAGCTGGTCTTCGGAAAGACGGAAATGTTTGTTAATCCAATACGCGATGCCCGCCAAACCCGAAGTATTGGATATGGAAACCTCCGCAGGTCTATTGAGAATTTTTTCAGTGTTGAAAATGTTATAAATTTCCGTATCCTTCATCATTCCATCGGCATGAACCCCTGCGCGCGTTAAGTTAAAAGCGCTGCCCACAAAAGGCGTCATAGGCGGAATATCGTATTTGAGCTCCTTTCTAAAATATTCACCGATATCGGTGATAGCCGTCGTATCCATTCCGTCTAACGAGCCGCGAAGGGAGGCGTATTGCATAACCATCGCTTCGGTGGGTACGTTGCCCGTTCTTTCGCCGATACCAAGCAACGAGCAGTTTACGCCGCTTGCACCGAAAAGCCATGCACTCACCGCGTTTGCAACACCCATGTAGAAATCGTTATGACCGTGCCATTCGAGCATTTCGGACGTCACGTCGGAATAGTGGTGCAAACCGTATACCAAGCCGGGTACACTTCTCGGGGGCGCTGCACCCGTGAAGGGCACACCGTAGCCCATCGTGTCGCACATACGAATTTTAACGGGAACTTTCGCTTCCCTAGAAAGTTCTACGAGCGCGTTTA
>JBGVLA010000142.1:0-12956 GCA_045124015.1 Eubacteriales bacterium
ATCCAATGTGAATCTGCTCACGTTGTGTAGGTATTCGGTCCAAACGGGAGAATTGACATATGCAAAATCGGATGATTTGTATTATTCGGGTCGATTTATCGCCACGGTGATCGTAGAATCTCAAGTTGGCAACCATTTTTCTGCGGTCAGCACCTATTGCGATGAAAAGCTTGCCAAAAATTGTGTAGGAATCCGACTCATTTATCAAGGAGACCGAAAGGATGACGGTTCTATGTCGTATCGTTATATTGTTTTGCTTTCGGATAAAGAATTGCTAGATCACTATGTTTGGTTGCTTTTGCCCGAGGACGAACGAGGCGCTACCGTTTATGATCTTCCTGCGTATGATAGGGAAGATGGATGGGAGAAAAGGATTCTTTCGCTTGCAAGAGAAAAAGATCCCGATGTCGTTCCGTTTTACAGAGCCTTGATCGAAAGGGTGTCATAGTTTTTTTGTGCATCGATCCTCATCGATGCACCTTTTATGAAAAATACTCTACGAAAGTAGAATAATTTTCGGAAAACCTATTGACAATTTCATTCTATTGGTGTAGAATGATAAAAAAGAAATACATCAACGAAAGGAATCGGATATGAGAAAGAAAGTACTTTTGGAACTTCAGAAAAAGATTCAGGAGAATTTGGAAGCGTTTTATGCTGCTGCATATGCGGTAACAGGTGAACGCGAGGGAGCAGAGAAGTTGGCGGAGGATGCGGTTTTTCTTGGTGCAAAGCGCTACAATGACCTTATGAACAAAGCGAGATTTTACGATATCGTCATGCAGAAGATCGGCGCAGGAGAGAAGAACGGCTTTGAGCCTTGCGACTGCGATTTGCTTTGTGAACGAATCATGGCGCGCGTGCGTGCATGGAATATCAAAAGTTCGATCGCCAAGGTGAGTGGCACGACGGCGATCATTTGCGCCGTTGTTATCGGTGCTGTCTCGCTGATCCTGCCAAAAGTATACGAGGCAAAGTCGAATCAAGTTCTTCTGATGAATGATACGATCGCACTTGAAGGAGACTATGATATCTCCGAGCTTGTCAACTATCATCGTGCTTCTGATAGGATCGAGCTGAGCGAAGGACTTTTGAATAGGATCGGACGATCGGTTGAAACGAGAAATTTGGTTTCTATGACGACTGCGCCCGACGGCACGCCGTATCTGCTGGTCAACGATTTTGGAAAGATGAATACATACGTTACGACCTTTACGCTGTACCGTGGATATGAGGATGGTTGGAAAGCTGTCGGTACGGGAGATATTGGCGCGGGATATGAAAATGATGGAGGACATATGTGGGTCTCCTCTGAGCTTTATGTCTTTGCCGATAACGATTCCGATGCTTACGTTGTTTTGCGTGAGATCAAGGATATCGTGATCTATCGATACGACAAGAAGGAAGAGACGTTCGAAAAAACGGCAACGATTCCGTATATCAATATCACAGATTTTATCGCAACGATGGTCGTTACGTTTGATCCGAACGTTGGAGAATCGGGAACTGCATATATCGCTTATCGCAAGGATGAAAATGTTACCGTTCTGCGTTACGACACAGCGACGGATGCCCATATCGTTATCACATCCGATCTGCGTCTTTCTTCGAGTAATACTTCGTTCTATATTGCCGCTCATCATGATATCGTTTACATTTTGGATGTACTTTCCGCATCGGTGAAGTCTATGACGCTTTATGCGCTCTATCCCGACGGATACGCTGATTCCGTTATTTTGCAGGATGAAAGGACGTTTCCTGTTTTTATGGGGTTTGATGAAAAAGGTAAGCTACATATCGTTGGAAGCTATGGCGAAGTGCAATATATCTTTTCCGAGGATCTTTCCTTTGTGCGCGGTGGGCTTTCGATGTCATACCATTATTACGAGGATTCGGATTATTACAGTAGTATCATCGGTGGATTCGTTGGTAAGGACGGACGCATTTATTGCGTAGAACAGTATAGCGGCGGTGCTGCTGGTGAAAGTAATTTTATCGCCATTTGTATGCTGGATTCCGAGGATCCTTCCAAATCCACATTTATCAACGGATTTGATTTGATCGATAACATCGGCAATGTGAATTACATGAATGGCAAGGACTGTTGGTTTTTCACCTCGGAATATAGTCAAGACGAATACTATATGGTATATTTTCATATCAACGAGTTGGATTGAGCGTATAAACATGAAAAATTGTGAAAAGGAGTTGTACGATGCTTTGGTCAAGTGTAAAAAACAATCTGAAAACGATACTGCGCGATCCAACGACGGCACTCGCGGCGCTCGTTTCCATTATCATGCAGTTTATGTACGGCTTAAATGTGGATGAATTCGTGATGTCATTTGATATACATTATGCAGAAAATGCTACGAGGAATTATAATTATGCAATGAATGTTATGATGGATATCATAGCGAAGCCTGTTTTTCAGATCGCATTTCCGTTTCTTGGCGTCATCGTCGCCGTAAACATATTCAAGGAGAAGCGTTCCAATGTCTATGATATCATCATGGCGGAACAGCTTTCCTTTCGCCAGTTTTTTCTTTCGAAATTGATCGCTTATTATATTCTTGGACTTGGAATGAGCATGGTGTTGGGGCTTGGTTTTGAATTTGTATATATCATCACGAACAACCCGTTTTGGATGGGACTTGAATGGTTTCTGATTCTTGCCGCGCAGCTGGCATGGATGTTTGCGCTTTATAGCAGTTGCCTTTTGATCCCGATCGCACTTGGTGTCTTTGCGGCATCGGTCTCCGGTGTTTCTGTATTGGCACCGATCATGAACTGCGCGTATTATTATCTGCCCCATATGCTCCCCTCGAGGATGTATTCAAGCACGAAGATCTATGACTATCTCCACGTTGTGCCGATGAAGCTTCGTATTTTTATGAAGTATTGGCCCGTTCAGCTCGAGGATTGGAGCAAGGTAACGTATGGGATGGCGGCAACGGATGAGTCGGGAAAAGTACTCTATTCCTCTTTTACCAGTACCTTTCAGGATTCGGCCGCTTCCTATTTTGCGATGATCGCGCTCGCAGTGGTTTTGCTGACGGCAAGTTATTTTCTGCTGAAAAGACGGTATGAAAAAATGTAAAAAGCTTGGAATGGCAGAGTTATTATAAAAGGAGTGATTTTTTTGGAACTTACGATTCGAAATATTACGAAACATTATCATAAAGACGTTCCTGCATTGGATGGCGTCGATTTTACCGTTCCTGCAGGTGTTTACGGACTTATCGGCAGAAACGGAGCGGGAAAAACGACTTTACTGCGTATCATGGCAAGCGTTTTAACACCGAGCACAGGTGAGATACTTGTGGATGGCAAGTCTATTACGGAAAATCTTTCCCGATATCGCAAGATGCTTGGTTATCTGCCGCAGAATACAAAGCTGATGCCACAGCTTGATATTGAGGAATTTTTGGCGTATATGGCAATGCTCAAGGGAATTCGCGATAAAACGGAAATGAAATACGAGGTGGAGCGTTGTATCGAGATCGCAGGACTTGATCATGAGCGAAAAAAACGGCTCTCGAAATATTCGGGAGGTATGCTTCGACGTGCAGGTATCGCACAGGCGCTTCTCGGAGACCCAAAGATCATCATCGTGGACGAGCCGACAACCGGACTTGATCCCGAAGAGCGACTGCATTTTTTGAATCTAATCTCTTCCATCGGCGTGGATAAAAATATTATCCTTTCCACACATATCATTCACGATATCGAAAACATTTGTCAGAACGTTTGCATTTTGAATAAAGGAAAAATGATGTATAACGGAAGCACGGCAGGGATGGTGGAAAGCGTAAAGGATATGCTTTGGGAGGCAGAGATCGCGCCGGGAGAAGAATCGGCAATGAAGCAGAAAGCTGTTGTAACCAATGTTACTTATACGCAAGGAAAGCCTCTCGTGCGTTATGTTTCCGAAGTCAGCATATGCGAGGGCTCCGTTCAGATCCCACCGACGCTTGAGGATGCTTATATTTATGCGGTAGGCGGTGTGGCAAGATGAAGCTGTATTTGAAATTTTTCGGTAAAGAAATGAAGCATAGGATATGGCTTGCCGTTGCATCGTTTCTCGTATTTGCCGTGTCCTTTCATATCAATCAATACACCGTTGGAAAGATGGAATATTATTATATGCTTTTTGCTTTGGCGGCTTGTGCAACAATCTTGCATGACGATGAAATAGATTTTCTGATACTTGGATACATTCAACTCCCAAAGGTGTTTATTTGCCGATATATAGCATCCGTATTTGCTGTGGCAGGTACCCCTTCGGTATGGCTCATGCTTTTCACAAAGGAAAGAAGACCTTTGAAAGCGCTCTTTGCCTTTGTCGTTACCGTTGTTATCATTGCAGCGGTAGGTGCATTTTTCCGTGTGCTTCTGAAAAGCACTGTGGCATCGTTGGTTTGTTCGCTCTGCATTTATGTGATCTTTCTCTTTTCGGGAACGCTGGGGATGTTTTCGCCCTTTGCGGCAATGTCCATTGCGAATATGCAGACGTTTTATATCAACCGTTTTGTTTGGATATTTCTTTCAGCCGCGATGCTTGGCATATCGATTATCGTTTTGAAAATGAGGGATCGATTCCAAAAGATTCGATTTTGAGTTTTATCATTTTTCTCCTAAAAAGGAACGAGAATTTCTCGTTCCTTTTTGACATCACGTGCAGACTCTTTTCAAAAAGAAAGGGAATATATTCTTGCAAATATTGCAGATTTATGGTATAATCAGAAAAAATCTTTTGGAGAAATTTATGAATTTGTTTCATGTAATAAAAGAACAATTTGGCGTATTGGATGGTAAGATTCGACCGCTTGATGAGCCACATCTTTGCGTCGAAGACGAGCTTATACAAAAAGGATCTCTCGTTATCATAGAGAGATCGATCACGAATATCGGAAATGCACCGATCACGTTTATTCCTTCGATATCGGTACAAACGGAAAATTCAGTAACGGATTGGTTCGTTCCATCGGTCAGCTATTCAGGCAATGCCTTTGGTGATGGTATGGAGCCCAAAGGACTTCGTCTTGACGGAGAGCCTTGGATATTTCCTTCCGATCACGCAGGTGTTCCCGGATGTACGGTTGTGATGGGTGAACACGGATCCACGGCGCTTTTTCTCTCTCCCGAATGTGTTTTGAGCGCTTGTTCTCTTGCGATCAAAGAGAATAGCGTAATTCAGCGTGCCTTTTTTACGCATATTGAATATCCGAAGGCATATATAGAAAAGCTTCGATATGGCGATGCCATTTTGGAAACGATCATCCTGAACCCCGGAGAAAAGCGGCATTTTACAGCATACCTTTTCCTTTCTGATGAACGAGGTACGTTTGGTTATCGACCCTTTATTGACTATTTATTGACAGATTATACGAGAGAACCGATTCACCGTGATGCCTCGGAGATCTATGAATACTCCATGTCGTTTTTGCGCGCTCTTCTGCAAAAGGATACGCCTGCAGGTACGCTTACCAATATGGGATTTTTGCCTCGAGAAAAGGTAGTGGATGGCGTTACGATCAAAGAGTTTGTTTATCGCCGTTCTGGACGCTATGAATGTGGATGGTGCGGACAGAATATCTCCAATGCTTGGCTTTTGCTTTGGGATCACATGAAGAAAAACGGGTTTTCCATTCAACAGAAAACCCCCGTTGCTCCCTTTGATCTAAGCTTTGCTGTAAAAGGCTCTTTCGATATTACCGCGGAAGATTATCAGAATGCGATTGGGATCTTGGATACTTGGATGAAATATCGCTTGGAAAGCGGCTTGATTCCCGTTTTGTTGGATGATGTTTTCAAAGGAAAAACAAATTTAACTTTTGATCTTTGCAATCTCGGCTGGCTTGTGTATCAATATTTGAATTGTTATGTGCTCCTGAAAAACGGCGGTATCGAAAGAAAGGATTATCTTGAGACAGCTCGCGGTGTTTTGGATGCGGTCATCGCATATCCCGCTCTCGGAAATGGATTTCCGCAGACGGTAAACGAAAAAGGAGAGATCGTTTGCGGGCTGGGCATGGCGGGAGCAATGATGACGGTCGCGGCGCTTCAAATGTATCGAATCACAGAAGATGAACACTATTTGATCGCAGGCAAGCAGTCCTTTGATTTTTATTGTGATCATTATCTCGCACGTAATGTCGCGGCAGGTGCAGCGCTTGATACGTATTGTATCGATAAGGAGAGTGCAGGACCCGTTTTGCGCTCAGCGCTGATGCTCGAACGCTTGACGGGAGATAGCTCCTATCTTACCAAGGCAGAGAATATAGCCTGCTATCTGCAGACTTGGATGTTCTATTACGATATTCCGTTTCCGTCCGATACCGATGCGGCAAAAACAGGATTTACGACACTTGGTGCAACCGCCGTTTCGGCGCAACACAATCATCTGGATTGTTGGGCGAGCTATTATGTACCCGATCTTCGCTATCTTGCCGTTCGCACAAAGAATTTTGTATGGCGTCGTGCCGCAGATTATCTTCGTGAATATACGTATCAAGGGATCAGCGATGGAAAAACCGAGCTTCATGGATTGGTGCGTCCTGCCGGGGCACAGAATGAAGCGATCTTTCAGAGCAATTGGACCTTTGACGGCAGAAGCGGCAAGGGGCAATTTAACGATTGGCTCGTTTCTTGGGTCAATGCATTTCGACTCATGGATATGAATCACGCAGAGATGGAAGATCTTCAGAAATAATGTAAACGAAATAAAAAAGAGGGAAGCATTCGTATTTGCTTTCCTCTTTTTTTATTGCCGCTTACTGCAAGACGATTTTGACGGATTGACGGATGTCTTGTTTGGAGATCACGATCGTATTCACGTTATTTTCAAAGGTTGCCATGCCATTTCCTTCTATGATAGAGAGAGGCTTATTTGTCTGCATCAATCTGATCTGATAGGAGCGCTCGGATGGCATGCCGCGATAACCGTTACCTTCGGGGACGATATCAAGAGTAATACTTCCGTTTATATTTTGATAAGTAAGCTTCGTTTTCAAAAATGCACCATCTTCAAATTCACGGGATACACCGTCATCTTCGTAGAGCGTAAATTCGCCTCTTTCGGTGGGGAATATCGTAATGACAAGCTCCAAAAGCGGTGTCGTTGTCATACGATTGGTGTAATGTTGCATGGGAATGGGGATGCCCCCTCTTACAAGAAGCGGGAAGCGGTCAATCGGACATTGAAGCGTGTGCGTTCCTGCGGTATATTTTTCTCCTGTGAAAAAGTCAAACCAAATTCCTTCTTTGATCCAAACCGTTTGTTTGGCGCTTCCGCTTTCATCAATAGGGTTCGTGATCGGAGAACAGAGAAAAGCGTCCCCGAAAAAATATTGCCCATTTTGCGTGTATGCGATTTCATCATTTGGGTATTCATAATACATCGGCTCGATCAAGGGGAGCCCTTCTTCGTATGCGCGATATGCAAGTGAATAAATATACGGCATGAGCTCAGAACGCAAATGATAGCATTGACGCATGGCAGTTGCTTCTTTTTCGCCCCATTTCCAAGGTCTGCGATCGAGCGTCGCGTTGCGCTCGGAATGGGCGCGCAAACACGCGGAAAATGCCGAAAACTGCGTCCATCGAACATACATTTCAGCATTCGGTTCACCGAAAAAGCCTCCCGTATCATGTCCCCAATAGAAAAGTCCTACGTTTGAGGAGCTTGCTGTAAATGCAACTTCGAATTTCAGACATTCCCAGGTCGCTTTTGTATCTCCCGAAAAATAGATCGGATGCTTATGGTCGCCAAAGCCACCCCAGCGGCTGAAGGAAAGCCCACGACCACCGTTTTTCTCCATGTGATGATAATAACAATAATTGAGCCAAGGAAGGTGTTTCATCTGCGTTCCCTTCACGATTGGTTTCAGATGATCCTGCTGCCAATCGAGCCACCAAAAATCCACGCCTTCCTTTTCCAGTTTTTCATGAACACTTGCAAAAAAGGCATTCATGTATCGATGACTGCTCGCATCAAATTCAATATCGATCTTCGATTCGCAAGGCAGATTCATTCTGCTCATAAAATCTTCATAGGCATCCTCATGTGTGCGAATGCCATCATGCGGATGGTCATTTAGAGTTACGACGATCCCTTTTTCATGCAATTTTTGGAGCATTTCGGGTGGATTTTGGATGAGCCTATGATTCCAGGAGTATCCCGTCCAACCCAAATTGGATGCGTGTCCGTATCCCGCGGTCGCCTTATGCTTGACACATTCTTCCGTTCCTCGATAAGTCCAATCGTGATGATGCCAGTCCATATCGATGACCATGATATCGAGAGGGAAGTCGTTTTTGTCGTATTCGTCCACGATACCGAGAATCTCTTCATCCGTATATGCCCACCAACGGGAATACCAGGAGCCAAAGACATATTTTCTGGGAAGAGATGCCTTTCCGGAAACATAAAAAAGAGTTTTGAGCGCTTTTTTGTAATCGTTTCCATAGCTGAAAAGATAATGGTCTGTTCCGCGTCTGAAGGTTCCGTTCACGAGCCAGCCATCTCGAATCGGACTTGCTTTGCTGTCATCGATGACAACCCATCCATCCCGAGAAAGAAGACCATCATCCAAGGGGCGTGGTCCGTCCACGCCGTCCAAGGTAGAAAGGGTACCGCCGAGATTATGCTCGTTCTTTTTGCCGAAAAACCATTTGACACCACGCAAGGAGGCAAAAAGATTTTTCGAGGAGAAGGGTTCTCCGTCTTTGATATACGTAAGATGGATCGACTCGGTTTGAATCTCCACGCATTCACTTGTTTCACGGATGCAAACTTCACAACCGTTATGCCTGCGATTGACGGCAAAAAGCGTTTCGTCATCACAAAAAACACCGTTAGGTGAATATTCCATGCGGATCAGATTTTCCGTGATGACGGTAAATCTCGCTTTATCCGATACGATCATATTCTCGTTCATGTTAAAACGCCTTTCTGTTATTTTGTGCGGTAATTCTTCCAAGGTGTATTGACAAGTCCGATCTCGCGGAAATCGTCTAAATGATGACGAATGATATAGTCAATATAAGAAAGCACCATTTTTGCTGTAAGCGCATACCCGCAAGCATTGAGATGACCATTGAGATAAAACTTTTTCTTAAACGCTTCGTCGTAAACAGGCGCATATTTTTTGAGATCGATCACATAAGCGTTTTCAAAATACTCCGCCAGTGTATACATGAGTTCGGCATGCGCGTTTTTGAGCGCTTGGATCTCCTGTCGATTGTTTTCTTCGGGCATCGTCATAAAGAAGAATTTTGCATCGGGACTGATCTCCTTTAAGCGCTGAACGATCATAGCGTAATGTCCTGCAAAATTCGCAGTATTTTTGCGCCAATCTTCCTTGCAGATATCGGCGATCGAACCGATCTCTTCGTGGTTATTGAGCAGATCGTTGACGCCAAGCGCGATGATATATGCCTTGCATTTCTTTTCGGGGTTCCAAAAATCCTTCTCATCGGCAAAGGTTTCCATATATTGTCTTGCGCTCATACCGCCGCGCGAAAAATTATACACGGTGATGCCGGCGGCGCGTGCCATGAATTGTCCCCAAGAATAATCAAAAATATCATAATAATGATGGCCGCCTTCTTGATCCAAGGTTTCAAATTCTCCCGAGGAAAGACTGTCTCCAATACAGCCGACGGTGCGCAAAATACTGCAAAAGCCACCGTCCTCCACGATATGATCGAGCGGCTTTTCGTTTGCATCGTCAAATGTTTTCATATATGTTCGGATGTCCATGTGTATATTCTCCTAAGTGAAATGATTTTGATATCTGTATTATAAAACGGAAGCGCGTTTCGGTCAATACCTTTGAAAGAAAAGGGAATGATTTTTTAGAGGTGCTTTTTTCGGAAGTTATTGATTTTGAAAACATCTTGTGCTATAATATAAGAACGATATTTATTCTTTTGGAGGAAATGATATATGCTTTCCATATTGCGGCGCAGAAAGCGTGCAAGCTATGAGATCGATATGACGAACGGTCCATTGCTTAGCAAGATCATACGTTTTTCGATTTCGTTGATGCTGACCAATATGCTACAGCTTCTTTATAATGCGGCTGACCTTGTTATCGTTGGACAGTTTTCCGATAGCGGAAATGCCGTTGGTGCGATCGGTGCGACCAATGCACTTACGAGCTTGCTCGTCAACCTTTTCATCGGTCTTTCGGTCGGTGTCAGCGTTCTTGTTGCCCGTGGTTACGGTAAAAACGATAGGGTGATGGTGGAAAAGGTCGTACATACTTCCATTCTCATTTCGTTTATTTCGGGTGTCATTATCATGGTCGTGGGACTTTTGTTTTCCAGAACATTTCTCACTTGGATGGGCACGCCCGATGCGATCATCGATCAATCCGTTTTGTATCTTGCGGTCTATTTTGTCGGCGCGCCTTTCAATCTGGTCTATAACTTCGGCGCATCCATTCTAAGAGCGACGGGCGATACGAAACGACCGTTCTATTTCCTTGCGGTATCCGGCCTTGCCAATATCATTTTCAATTTTATTTTCGTATATTTCTTCCATATGGACGTTGTGGGTGTTGCGATCGGTACGGTTGTTTCTCAAGCGATCTCCGCGTGTCTGGTCATGCTTTGCTTGCGCAGACAGCAGGGAATGTGTCGCTTCAGCTTCCGAAAGGTTCGTATTGACGGTGCAAGCTTTTTGGATATGATCAAGATCGGTCTTCCGGCAAGTATTCAGAGCTGTGTATTCAGCATTTCGAATATTCTCATTCAGTCTTCCATCAACTCCTTTGACGTAGCACTTGGCGGCGCTACCACGCCGTATGCAAACGGCAGTGCCTCTGCCGCAAGTATTGAGGCTTTCGTTTTGATGTCGATGAGTGCGCTCTATCAGGCGTCCTTGAACTTTACGAGCCAAAACTATGCGGCGGGACAATATAAGCGTGTACGCAAGGTGCTTGGCCTTTGTATCGCAAGCGTTGCCGTGGTCGGTATCGTTTTGGGGGCTGTCTGCGTAATCTTCGGTAAACAGTTGCTTGCTATTTATATCCCCGGCGATGCAGAAGCGATCGGATATGGTTATCGCAGACTTTTGATTCTTTGCTCGCTCTATTTCCTTTGCGGTATTATGGATGTTACCGTCGGTCAGCTCCGCGGTCTTGGTCGTTCCTTTGTTCCGATGTGCGTCTCTATCGGCGGTATCTGCGGTCTTCGAATCGTATGGCTCTACACGATCTTTGTATCGTTCCGTTCTTGGGAAATCCTCTTTTTCTCCTATCCCGTTACATGGGTCATTACGGGTTCGATCCACCTCATATGCTATTATTTCATTCAGCGCCGTTTCCCCAAGGAAGATCTGCCAAGGGATGCGGAAGGAAAGCCCATCATGGCAAAGGCATAAACTTTTTTATGAAAATAATTTGGAAAAGCACGCTTCGGCGTGCTTTTCTTCTTGCATCAAAACGGATTTTATGGTATACTATAAAAACTGTTTTTGAAAAGGAGAACACGATGAAGCTCATTATTGCGGAAAAGCCGAGCCTTGCGCGTAATATCATCGCAGGCATTGGTGGGAAAATGCGAAAGATGAATGGATTTTATGAGGGTGAAGGATACCTTGTTACATGGGCATTCGGTCATCTTTTTTCTCTTTGTGATATAGAAGATTACGACGAAACGCCGACGGAAAACGCGCGTTGGACGATGGAAAATCTGCCGTGCTTTCCCGAAACGTTCAAATTTCGCATCAAAAAGGATGCGTCAAAGCAGGTGGATGCAGGTGCGCAAAAGCAGTTTGATATCATCAAAACGCTTTGCAACCGCGCCGACGTGGATACCATCGTAAACGCAGGGGACTCTGACCGCGAGGGTGAGATCATCGTTCGTCTTTGCGTGAAGCACGCTCTCGGAGAAACGGAAAAACGCTTCGTGCGCTTATGGCTTCCCGACCAAACGCCCGAAACCGTGGCGTCGGCGCTTGCGGAGATGAAGGATGAGTCGGAATATCAGAATCTCGCGGACGAGGGCTTTGCGCGTACATACATCGATTGGCTTTACGGCGTAAACCTGACGCGATATGCAACGCTGAAAACGGGAAAGCTCCTCCGTGTTGGGCGCGTCATCATTCCCATCGTCAAGGCGATCTACGACCGCGATATGAGCATACGGAATTTCGTTCCCGATATCTATTACGGCATCCAAAGCAAGGAAGAGACCAAGGGCGAAAAGGTCGAGCTTCTCAGCAAGAAAAAGTTTGATAAAAACGAGCTTGAAAAGGCACAATCACTTTGTGAACAGTATAACGCTGCGGGTGCTGTGGTCGTCGATAAGAAAAAGAAAAAGGATACGCTTGCCCCGGGCAAGCTCTATTCGCTTTCCAAGCTTCAGAATATGCTTGGAAAAAAATATAAAATGCCGATGACGGAAAGCCTTGAGATCATTCAAAAGCTTTACGAAAACGGTTACGTTACCTATCCGCGTACCAACTCGGAATATCTCGCAACTGCGGAAAAGGACAAGATGAAAAAGATCCTTGGAAATATTGCGGAGCTTGGATATCCCGTGAAATTCAAAGATAAAAAGACCATTTTCGATGATAGCAAGATAGAATCTCACTCGGCGCTGACCCCGACTTATAAGATCCCTGCCAAAGGTACACTTTCCGAAAAGGAAAATCAAGTGTATTCTGCTATCTTCCGCCGCTTTGTCGCCGTTTTCTGTGCAGAGGATTGTATCACTGAAAAATCGGAGATCAAGATTCGCGTTGGAGACTATGAGGATTTCGTTTTGAAAGGAACGATCATCTTGGAACCCGGTTGGACGAAATACGATGAATTTTCTAAGCAAGATAAAATTTTGCCGAATCTCAATATCGGAGATGAAGTAAATATCAAATTCGAACCAAAGGAAAAAGAGACCTCACCGCCAAAGCACTACACCATTGAAACGCTGAACAATTATCTGAA
>JBGVLA010000143.1:0-2164 GCA_045124015.1 Eubacteriales bacterium
TACAAAAGCCATCTAATTTTTTTGCCGCAAACGGCACTTTTATGACATGAGAGTGTATAGCTCTCTCTAAATCACATTTTTCGGGGGAACTTTTTACTCTCTGTTACACTTTTATGGACGAACTTTTGTCGTTTGACTACACTTTTATGGACGAACATTCGAACCCAAAAAGGCACAAACACGAAATTTACACGAAAGATAGACGAAGAAAACACGAAAGATACACGCAATTTTGCGTATTTTTCGTCCAAACAGAGGACAAATCATCGGGCGAAAACAGCCCGTTGATATGCGAAAAATCAGTGGTCTAAATTGGACCACTGAAAAGCAAAGGGTCAAAATGACCCGATGAAATCAAAGGCTCAAAGTGAGCCTTTGGTGTGGTTGACAACCAACCACACCACTTCGTGCCAAGATGGCGCGAGGTTACAAACTTTATCGCAGGTTGCGACGAGGTGGCACTCAAAAATGCCACCTCGTAATTTTTTCGAAAAACCTATTGACAAAATCCGACCTCTGTGTTATACTTTTATAAAAGAAGTTCAAGTTCTTTTATGATTGATTGAATTTTGTGAGGCGTTTATGAAGCGGATGAATGAAGAAAAACTGAATCAAATGGCGGAGTTCATTCACCGCTACGTAAGGGAGAACAACGGCGAGTCGCCCAAGTTCAAGGACATCCTTGAGTATATGGAGATGAGCAATTCCGTTGGCTACCGTTATCTGACCACCCTGCGTGACCGTGGTATCATCAAGTACAACGGCAAGGACACGCTTTCCGTTAGAGGGCAGGATGCTATGAAGGTTGCCTTTCGTCGTCTTATGATTTGCGGTAGCATTCCTTGTGGTTCTCCGGAAGATTACCGACAGGATATACAAGGCTACGTTGCCATTCCCGAGGAATGGATTGACGGCGATTGTTACTTGCTTCGAACCACGGGTGATTCGATGATCGACATTGGCATCGATGATGGCGATCTCGTCCTCATTAAACGCGCTCAGGAGGCTTATGACGGGCAAGTGGTTGCTGTTCTCACAGATGAGGGCACGACGCTTAAACGCTTTATGAAGCGCGAAAATGGGCGTCCCTGGCTGCTTGCCGAGAACAAGAGCTATCCCAAGGAGCGCCGCGAGCTGAAGCCGAGCAAAATTGAGATACAAGGCATTGCCCTGAAGGTAATCAAAGACATAAAGTGAGGTGATTCTATTGCGTAAGGCTACACAAGATAAGATACCGATTGCAAGGTGTGCGAACCCCGAATGCGGGCGCACCATTCTATACAGCAAGAACCCGCGAGAGAAACTGAACGTGACCGTGCGCATAGCAGAACCGGGTTACACAGGGCCTACCTATCGTTGCGCACATTGCAACACTATGCTTGTCGTGATTGAGAAGCCGAAGGTTGCGGCGGGTTACGTTGCTGTGCCGATATTGGGTACTATGGGGTGCTAATTATGTATGAATATAGAGATCCTTATATTATAGATTTTTCTAATCTTAAAACGCATTGGGATATCCATAGAATTATAAAAGAAGGCTTGGATTTTCCCGATTATTACGGCTGTAATTGGTCTGCCTTTTGGGATTGTCTTACTGACATGGTGGGCGAAAAAATACATATTGAAATTGTTGGATTAGAAGTGCTCCGCCAAATGTATGCGGATACCGCCGACAAAATGCTTGAAATATTACAAGAATTCAAACATTATTGTGATGATAGGTTTGCCGACGATATCAGGATCGAAATCGTCAACGAAAACACTCGCACAATCATAGAATAACAATCGAAAGTGAGCCATCCTCCCGGCTGTGAAATCGGGAGACAAGGGTGAGTATCAGATTTATCACAGAGCCGAGCTCTGTCTTATTCTGATGCTCACCTTCTTATTTTGAAAACACACGCCGTTTGGCGGTGTTCATATACACTGCGGACAAGTTTCATTTGCGGAATCCGCAGTTCGCTGCTATAGACCTTGTCACACCACGCGATGCGGTGAGAGAGGTGTGGGAGTATGCACGGAGTAGCGAACCGTGCACCTGCGAAACGATTACGCCTTTACATTACGTAATGAAAGGAGAATCGTTTATGAGTGAAAAAACGACCAGTTACGAACAGATGATGTTCGCGGATTATCCCGACATCGTCGGCATCTGTGATCTGCA
>JBGVLA010000144.1:0-2522 GCA_045124015.1 Eubacteriales bacterium
TTTTTTAAAAATTTTTCAATTTTTTTAATATATTTTTTTGAAGTTTCTATGAATTTTAGAATAATTTCTAATCTTTAAGATAAAAAGGAATAAGCAACAATATTTTTTAAGTACGGCAACATTTCCCCCTTCGAGCAATGCACCCGTGGAGACAAACGGCTGAAGGAACTGCTGAAACTGGTTGCCCGGAACCGAGAGGAACTCGGTGAAACGCTGACAGACAAGCAGAAGGAAACGCTTGAAAAGTTCGAGGACTGCATGAACGAGATGAACAGCATCACAGAGCGCGATGCCTTCTCTTACGGCTTCCGCTTGGGCGTGCGGTTGATGTCAGAAGCCTTCCTTCAGCCGATAGGAGAGGACGAGGGATAATTATGGGGTGGGCATTTCGTGCCACCCTACTTTTCTCGTTCACCACTCAAAAAGCGCGTGGCTGTATTCAAAGAAAAGGCTCTCACCGCAAAAGTGGTTTGTGAGTATGAAATGTACCAAACAAAGAAAAGTTTTTTCTGTGCCGCTATCTTTAGTCCATCTTTAGCGAGCCGTGATATAATCCCCTTATAAAATGGGAAAAGGAGGATCTCGTATGGCGTTTCAAACGGTGTTCAAACGGTATGAGCTAAAATATATGCTGACGCTCACACAGAAAGAAAAGATACTTGAAGCGATGTCGCCGTATATGCAACTTGACAAATACGGACGAACGACGATACGGAATATCTACTTCGATACCGACAGTTACAGACTCATCAGGCGTTCCATTGAGAAGCCTGCCTATAAGGAAAAAATACGAATAAGAAGTTATTCCCAAGCAACTGCAGACAGTACGGTGTTCGTGGAGCTGAAAAAGAAATACGAGAAGGTTGTATACAAGCGCAGACTTCCGTTGTGCGAAGCGGATGCTATGGCGTGGGTATGCCGAGAGCGCGCGTGCCCCTTTGATACGCAGATTTCCCGTGAAATCGATTATTTTATCGACTTTTACGGAAAACTAAATCCGACGGTGTTTCTCTCATACGAGCGAGAAGCTTATTATGATAAAGGCGGCGGAGATTTCCGTGTGACCTTTGACGATAACATACTATGCCGTCAGACCGACGTGAATCTTTGCTCGTACGTGTACGGCACACCGATCCTGCCCGAAGGAAAGGTGCTGATGGAGCTGAAATGCTCGGGTGGGATTCCTCTTTGGATGGTGAAGGTGCTATCCCGTGAGCGTATCTATAAAACCTCATTCTCAAAGTACGGAACAGCGTACAGTACGCTGATCTTTCCCGAAATCTATTTACCAAATTCGATAAAACATAAGGAGATCATAACAAATGGATGCAATATTTAAGGGTGTTTTTGATAACGAGCTGACACAGGTGATTGAGGTGGGAGATTTTCTCCTTTGCCTTGGTGTGTCGCTTGTGCTTGGACTGATCATGGCAGCGGCTTATATGTTTAAGAACGAGCATACTAAGAGCTTCCTTGTTACACTCGCGCTCCTGCCTGCTGTTGTGTGCGTTGTCATTATGATGGTAAACGGCAATATCGGTGCAGGTGTTGCGGTGGCAGGCGCGTTCAGCCTTGTTCGCTTCCGTAGCGCACCCGGTTCGGCAAAAGAGATCGTTACCATCTTTCTTGCCATGGGCGCAGGACTGATCGCAGGTATGGGATACCTTGGCTTTGCGGCGCTCTTTACCGTGATTATGTGTGCGATGTTCCTTCTTTACAATGCATTGGCAGGAAATGCAAGAAGCGAAGCGGTCAACAAAACGATTAAAATCACCATTCCCGAGGATCTTGACTACACGGGCGCGTTCGACGATATCTTTGCCGAGTACACCAAGAAAAACGAGCTGATCAAGGTCAAGACCACCAATATGGGCAGTATGTTTCGCCTTACATATAACGTAACGCTCCGTGATGCGACCGAGGAAAAAGAGATGATCGACCGCATCCGCGAGCGCAACGGAAATCTTGAAATTATGGTGTCAAAGCAAGAAAACCGTGTGGCAGAGCTTTGATGATAAGGAGAACGCTATGAAAACAAGAATATTTGCACTTTTACTGTGTCTTGTTCTACTTCTTACGGGATGCGGAAAGAAGGATCAAAACGAGGGCTACCAAAATCCCGAGGAACAAGGAACAACAGCAGATCTCGGTGACGATAACAAGAGCTTTGGCAAGTCTCTTGACGATCTCGGCGCGTATGACGGTTATTTTGAGGGAGAGTCCACCGATATCGTGGTTGGGTGTATTTCGGGAACGCAGGGTGCTTATAAGCTTGAAGGAACAACGCTGACCTTTACGGCAATCGGTGAAGAAAGTGTATATTCCATTTTGGGCAAGCTGCGCGGCAATATCGTCATTGACGTTGGTGATAGCTATAAATTCGATCTGGAGCTTTGCGGACTGTCTCTTGTCTGCAATTCTACCAATCCGATCACCGTAGTCAGCGGTGATGAGGTTGCGATCAAGGCGAAGAAAGATACAAAAAACTATATTTACGATATGCGCTCCGCCATTGACTCTAT
>JBGVLA010000145.1:0-11408 GCA_045124015.1 Eubacteriales bacterium
AAATCTCCACCTGTCAACAAAGAATCCCAGGGAGAAGCTCCGTGGGATTAAAATTCACTTGATATCGAATTTATTTCTTTTTCTTCACAACGATAACAACAACGACTGCAACCGCCGCAATCGCTACAATAGCGATCACAATACCGATCACCGCACCGTTTCCTGCAGGTGCAGGCTCGGTAACGTCGCCGCCTGTCGTTTCGATCACATCAGCGCCCGTCGTAGTTACTTCTTCTGCAGAACCTGTCGTGGTTACGATTTCAGGTGCAGTTGTCGTGGTTTCAACGTCAGCGCTCTTCCATTTTGCATAGATCTTCACTTCGGTTGTGTTTTCTACAACAGCGTCGAAATCAAAGGGAGTCGTGAACTCTGCATCGGCATACCAACCGATAAATTCCTTGCCGTCCTCCATGACGATAACGGGTTCGCGGAAGGTTTCGCCGACCTTCGCATAGCCTGCAGGGTTGACCTTGGAATTCACAAGCTTTGCACCGACAACGGTAAGCTTTGCCGCGGTGTCTGCTTTGACCCATCTTGCATAAAGGTCGATATCCTGATAGTCTGCCTTGCCGTTCGAAACTTCAAAGTATTCCGTGTAGCCTTCATCCGCGTACCAACCAAGGAATACATGACCGCTCTTATTCATCGGGAATGTAATGACAATCGGTTCATTTACGGTTGCCTTCTGTGCGTATGCTTTCTTGTTCGCTTCGGGATCGCGGTAGAAATTCACGTTGTACGTGGTGGTGTTCTCTTCTACGACCACAGCGGTCTTGACCTTTGCCGTATCGGAAAATTCACCGTTTTTGGTTTCGAGAACGATTCTCGTATAGTAATATGTACTATCCTTAAGACCTGTAAGCGTACCTTCATAGTTACCTGCGCTGTCGGGGGTTACGGGGATGCTCTGCAATACCTTTGCGAAATCCTCGGTTTCGGAAACTTCAAGTCTCATACCGGTGAGTGTCTGCGCGTTGAGGTCTGTGATCTGACCACGGCAAACGATCGAATCCAATGTGGAATCCTGGCTAAAGCTATATTTGGGAGTAACGATCTCATAAGCACCGCTGATCTTGATGGACATTTCATGACCGGGAGCGTCAAGGATCTCAATATGGAGATCGAAAAGTGCCGCTTCTTCATCGGTCATGCTGGTGTACCATGTGCCGCTACCCGGGAATTCATATGCATGGCAGTCAAAGATAAGACCTTTTTCATTGAATACGCCGGAGGACGCAGGGTTACAAGGCTTATCGACCGTTGCGGGACGAAGCGCTGCAACACCGATATCGGAGTTTGTACCTCTGGAGTTGATTCTCATGCCTGCGCCTGCACGACCGGAATCCGCAATACCCTGGTCAACGTGCCAAATGATGATGCCGCGTGTGCCGACATAGTTTGTCTGGCTATCGAAATGCTCAGTGCTATTGTCAAAATAACGATTTTCAATGAGATAATATTCATTCGGGTCGGGAGTCGGAACCTTCAAAATATTATATTCACCCTTCTTGCTCTGACGAGAATAGAGTGTGTATTCACCGTTCAAAACGGTCGTATAATCATAAAGACCGTAAACGATAAGATGGTAGGGGTCGTAGTTCGAGGGAGATGTACCCTTTGCTTCGCCGTCGTTGGCACCGGAAGAACCGTTACCCGCCATGATAGAGACCTTACCTGCAGGGGAGTTTTCACCGCCCCAAGTACTTGTGGCACCTGCCGCATAAAGGTCGCCGTTGCCGAGCGCATGACCAAGCTCATGACAGAAAGAGCCAACGGTAAGAGGGGTTGTGCCGTTGATCATTTCGCCGCATTTGACGTAGTCTGTCGCAACCTTAACACCGTTAAATCCATAGTTGAAGCTGGACTTATGCGCATTATAGTTGGGCTTCATGGTGGATCTTGTGTATTCGTAGCCTGCCGCAATGAACGCAACCATAAGCTCGGTTTCATCCACGAACTGATTGCCGTCCTTGTCGTATACAGAGAAATCCACATAGTTGTTTCTTACAGCCGCCGCAAGTGCTTCGTAGCGTTCAGGGTCGCTTGTGGAAGCGGAGGTGGAGGAAGACATTTTGACGGGAACACTCACTTCGATGATACCGTCATTTTTCTTGTCCTTCTGTGCGGCATTCTCATAATTTTCCTGTGCGGGAACAAAGCGGAAGTTACCGCCGCTCTGTATCTCAAAATAAGCCTTCAGCCCCTTGGGACCGTTACCGAAGAACATTTCAGACCAATAGGAGTGATCCTCATGCTGAAGAAGCATTTCGCCGTCCTCAAAATCCTCACCGTTGAGACTCGGGTCGTAGTTTACGAGGATCACGAGAAGCGGAGTATCCTTAGGACCCCAATAACCGTAATCAAAATCGGTAATTTCGTATGCTTCCGCCGCCATTGCCGATACAGGCAACATCAAAACGAGAAACATCGCCGCAAGAATTGCAGCCAAAATTCTTGAAATTTTTTTCATAAAAATCTTTCCTTTCAAAATTTTTGCTTTGCAAGCAAAGCATATCTATCACTGTGCCCACACGATCGGCACTGCAATACAAGATCAAAGAAACGGCACAAGCACCGCAACACAGCTCACGATCATCACAAACGCGAGACACGCGCACACGATCCTAACGCAAAGCTTCTTGTTTTTTTCTGACATATGTCCTCCAAGCGATATTTTTTCAAATTTCTTTTCAAAAACACCTTTATCTCGGCGTTTTTTTATGATATACTACGTATATGCCAAATATCATTATACCCCATGACGCGAAAAAAGTCAAGAACAACCAAGCGCCGCATGGAATAATTATGCAAAACATCGATTTCTTTTTCGAATTTTTATACAAAACAACCAAAAAAAATGAAAGGATGACATCAACTATGGCAAAACTCAAATGGAAAGGCGGCGCACTGGTCGCCCCCGTTCCGCCCGCAATGATCTCCTGCATGGGCGCCGACGGAAAACCCAACATCCTCACCATCGCATGGACAGGCATCCTCTGCACCCATCCGCCCAAAACATATATCTCCGTTCGCCCCTCACGCCACTCCTATCCGATCATCAAGGAAAGCGGGGAATTCGTCATCAACCTCACGACCAAGGAGCTTGTGCGCGCGGCGGACTTTTGCGGCATGAAGACCGGTAAAAAGGTCGATAAATTCAAGGAATGTAAGTTGACCCCCGATTTTGACGAAAAATTCGAGGATTTTTCCTGCCCCGCCATCGCAGAATCCCCGATGTCCATTTATTGCAAGGTCAGCGATATCGTGCCTCTCGGCTCACACGATATGTTCATCGCCGACATCGTAGGCATCAGCGTGGACGAGAAGCTTCTCGATGCCTCGGGCAAGCTTTGTCTGGACAAAGCAGGACTTGCCGCTTTCGCACACGGCGAATACTTTGAGCTCGGCAAAAAACTCGGCGTTTTCGGTTTTTCCGTTGCCAAAAAGAAAAAACAGCCGCCAAAGAAAAAATGATCGATAAAATAGCAAAAACCTGCGAGAATTCGCAGGTTTTTGCTTATATTTTTGGAGAAACTCAGAGAAAGATCATAAAAAATTCAAGATCGCCGTCAAAAGCACGAAGCAGGAGACCGTTCCAAGCGTCGGAATATATTTCACGCTACCTTTTACGCAAGGGCGAATGGCACGTACACAAAAAGAGATTGCACCAAAGATCGTATCGGCAAGAATCGCAAAGGGAGCAAGCAAAATGAGCAACATATGCAAAAAGAATCTTTTGGTCTTTGCGGCGCGCTTTGCCTTTTGGCGCTCACGGCGAGAGGGGATCTTTTTCTTCGGCTCACATACAGTCTCGGTCTCCTTCGGATAGTTTGGGAGCTCAACCTCATAGGAAAAGACGAGGCAATCTTCAATGATTCTGAGATCGTAATGTTCCATATAGAAATCCTCCTGTTTTTTACCGTTTGTTATCATTTATGACCACATTATACACCCTTAGACGGTAATTGTCAATGGGTTTTTATCAAAATTTTACCGCAAAAGAGAATTTTTGACGATTTTTTCTTGACATTTCACTATACTTTATGGTAAAATATTACCATCAAAGATAAAATTCGAAAGGATGGTCATTTTTATGGAATGGCTGGATTATATAAAAAAGAGAAAAAAAGAACAAGGTCTCACAAACGATACCCTCGCGGAAAAATCGGGGATCGCCATCGGTACGCTCAATAAGCTTCTCAGCGGTGCTTCGCAGGACCCGAAGCTTTCCACGCTTTTGCCTCTCGCAAATGCCCTCGGCTGCACCTTGGATGAAATGCTCGGCATGACCAAAGAAGAACGCCCTGCCCTTTCATCGGAGCTTATGCAAAAATACACCGAGCTTGACGAGGACGGCAAGGAAGCCGTTTCCTATATCATCAATAAAGAACACGCACGCATCATGAAGGAGCGCACCGAAACGCCCTATTCGCTCGATACCACCGCGATTCGAAAGATCCGTCTTTACAGCACCCCTGCCTCCGCAGGCACAGGCTCGTATCTTTTCGGCGATGATTACACGGAAATTTCCGTCTATGCCAACGGCAAGACCGAGGAAGCGGATTTCGCGGTCCGTGTTTACGGAGACAGCATGATGCCTCGCTATGAAAACGGCGACATTTTGCTCGTTTCCGGTGCAGACGAGATCGGCGTCGGGGAGCTCGGCATCTTCTCGCTCAACGGGGAAAGCTACTTCAAAAAATACGGCGGCAATCGTCTCATCTCTTATAATCCCAAATATCAGGATATCCCCCTCACCGAAACAGACGAATTTCTTTGCTTCGGCAGAGTCATCGGCAGATTGAAAAAATGACGCACGAGGAACTCCGTCAGATCCGTCTGTTCCGTCAGCATCTGACCGATAAAACAGACAAGATCACCGTCGCGCGCGACCTTTGCGGTATCCAGTGCCAATTCATGTCAAATGCGTTTCATTCCTTGAAGATTCGATGCACCGAACCGCTCGATCCCGAAACATTCAGCGAGGGACTCGTCAAAAACTGGACGCATCGCGGAACCGTTCACGTGTTCCCAACGGACGATCTGCCTCTGTATCTGTATGACGAGGGCATTTACCGCTCAGAAGAATGGAACGATGAATATTACAAAGACCGCATTTGGGTCTCGGGAGAGCGCAAGCGCTTTTTTGCCGAGCTCATCTTGAAGAGCATCGAAAACGGCACTTGTGAACGCGAAGCATTGCGAACGATCTGCCGCGAGAACGGCATGACGCAGCGTGAGGAAAATTGGGCATTTGACCCATGGGGCGGTATCTTTCATACGCTCTGCAAGCGCGGATTTTTGAATCACGCCGTCGGTGAAAGGAAAGCCTTTGCGCTGTCCCCTATTTACACGCCGATGACCGCGCACGATGCCAAGCGTGAGCAGCTTCGTCGATATCTGACCCATATTGCCCCCGCTACGCTCCGCGATATCTCCTACTTTTTCAAATTCACACAAGCGGAGATCAAATCTCGCCTCTCCGAACTGCCTGTCGAACATTTCACCCTCGACGGCAAAGAGCATTTCTATCTTGAACCGCTCAAAACCGATTACCCCGATATTCCGCCCTGTATCTTTCTGGCGGGCTTTGACCAGCTCATGCTCGGCTATCAAAAAGCGGACAGCATTTTCCTCCCTGCGGAATATCTGCGCGGCATCTTCAACCTTGCAGGCATCGTGATGCCCGCCGTGATGCTCGACGGCATTGTCGCAGGAAAATGGAAAAAGAAGGGTAAAATTTTAGAAATCACACCGTTTCGCACATTCTCGGCAAAGGAAAAAGCCATCATTTCCGATACCGCCGAAGCCCTTTGGGGAGATGAAATGGGGAAGATTTCTTTTGGAGAATAGAATAAAGGATATTTTTCATGAACTACACCATTTTTTACCCCACCCCGCTTTCCGAAATACAGGATATCACAAATGACAATATCGATGTATGCGTCCAAGCAGATGATGGCAAATGCTATACGTTTGTCGTTACCACGCCGAAAAATCTCGATTTTTTGATGAAAAAAGATAACCTTTCGTGCATTTCGCCCGATTTCCGCTTTCTCACGGTAACAGCACTTACCGAATCTGCCATTCGTGCTGTCATCGATGCCGTTATGAAAGAACCTGCACTTGCCGAGTGGTACGGAGAAGATTGAATATGTTTACAGGGGCGATCCATAAAATCGCCCTCTTATCATTTCCCAAACACCATCTCCGTTTCCGCCCTCACGTCCCGTCTGAGCCAAAATACCGCCGTCAGATTCAAAACCGTCATCAGCGCCACCGTGATATCCGAAAGCGCCCAAACCGCCGATTCCGACATGACCGCCGCGAGGATCGTAACCGCAGAATACGCAAGATCATAAAGCTTCCCTGCCCCGTCCAATGGCACGAGATAAGCAAGACAGACCTTGCCGTAATATCCCCAGCAAATGACCGTCGCAAACGCAAAAAGCACGATGGAAGCACTGATAAAATACGCCGCATATTTGCCGTAATACCGCGCAAAGGAATAGATGACGAGGTGCATTCCGTTGTCCGTTACAAATTCCCCGTCAGATGCGAGCAAAATGACAAAGCCCGTCAGCGTACAAAGGATGATGGTATCAAAAAACACCTCAAAAATGCCGAGAACGCCCTGCTTTGCGGGGATCTTGGTGTCCGCGCCCGCGTGCGCCATCGGTGCTGTGCCACAGCCCGCTTCATGCGAGAAAGAACCCTTCGCCACGCCCTGACGAAGTGCGCCCGTCAGCAAAAAGCCCAAAATACCGCCCGTTGCCGAGGATACGGAAAACGCATCCGCTAAGATCATGGCAAAAAGCGCGGGGATCCGCTCAAAATCGAGCATCACGACCCTCACCGACATGAGCAGATACAATACGCTGAGAATCGGTATGAGTACGGATGTAACGCGAGAAATCCCACCAAATCCGCCGACGAGCAAAATCGCGCACAAAACGGCAGAAACGACGCCAAAAAGCCACGTCGGAACGGAAAAAGCCGATGCTACCGCATTCGACGCGGCGTTCATCTGCACCATATTCCCCATGGAAAACGCAGAAAAAAGCCCCAGCGCAGAAAAAGCGACCGCAAGCATTTTGCCAAGCCGTCCGCCGATGCCGTCGCGCATATAATACATTGGTCCGCCGAAAATTTCACCTTTTTTGTGTATCTTATAACGCATAGCCAGCACAATTTCCGCATATTTGAGTATCATGGAAAAGAAAGCGGAAATCCACATCCAAAAAAGCGAGCCTGCGCCGCCCATCACGATGGCGACCGCGACCCCAACGATATTGCCAACGCCGAGCGTCCCCGCAAGAGAAACGGAAAGCGCGCGAAGCGGCGAGGTCTTCCCTGCGCCCTCCTTGGAAATCATGAGCTTTATCGTTTTGATGGGATGAAGCAAATAAAATCCACCCAAATACTTTGTAAAATAGATTCCCGCGCATAAAATAAAAATCGGAAGCATCACCCCGACGCCGATATCGCAAAGCATTCCCATATCCAAATATGACCGTCCTTTTTTCCTTCGATGCTTCATATATATGCGAAAAAAGTCTGCACCTTGTCTGATTATGGCAAAATCATGAATTTTTAGCACTCTGTATGAAACAAAAATATGAATTTACTGTTAAAATTAAAAATTTTTTCAAAAAGGTCTTGATTTTTTCCCCGTCTCGTATTAAAATAAGCATATCGTTTTAGCACTCCACCCCTTTGAGTGCCAACATGATCGAAAACAATTACTAAAAAATATATGGAGGAAATCCAACATGAATTTGAAACCCCTTGCTGACCGCGTTGTGGTCAAAATGGTTGAAGTGGAAGAAACCACAAAGAGCGGTATCATCCTTACCGCATCCGCAAAAGAAAAGCCGCAGGTAGCGGAAGTTCTTGCTGTCGGCCCCGGCGCCACCAAGGACGGCGCACTCGTTCCCATGAGTGTCAAGGTCGGTGATAAAGTTATCACCAGCAAATATTCCGGCACAGAGATCAAGCTCGACGGCACGGAATATATCATCGTTTCCGAAAGCGATATCCTCGCAATCGTAGACTAATTTCAGGAGGAAAATGAAAATGGCAAAGACAATTCTCAATGGCGTTGACGCCAGAAATGCTCTCCAGGCAGGCATTGATAAGCTCGCTGATACCGTCAAGATCACAATGGGCCCTAAGGGCAGAAACGTCGTTCTTGACAAAAAATACGGCGCACCCCTCATCACAAACGACGGTGTTACCATCGCAAAAGAAATTGAACTCGAAGACGGCGCTGAAAACATGGGCGCTCAGCTCGTAAAAGAAGTTGCGACCAAGACCAACGACGCAGCAGGCGACGGTACAACCACTGCAACCCTTCTTGCACAGGCTCTCATCCGCGAAGGTATGAAGAACGTAGCCGCAGGTGCAAACCCCATGGTTCTCCGTAAGGGTATCTCCAAGGCTGTTGACAAGGCAGTTGAAAGCCTTATCAAGAATTCCAAGAAGGTCAACGGCTCTATCGACATCGCTCGCGTTGGTGCGATCTCCGCAGGCGACGAAGTAACAGGTAAGCTCATCGCTGACGCAATGGAAAAAGTAACCTCCGACGGCGTTATCACCGTCGAAGAATCCAAGTCCGCTGAAACCTACTGCGAAGTTGTAGAAGGTATGCAGTTTGACCGTGGTTACATCTCTCCCTACATGGTAACCGACACCGATAAGATGGAAGCCGTTATCGACGACGCATTCCTTCTCATCACAGATAAGAAGATCTCCAACATTCAGGATCTTCTTCCCCTTCTCGAGCAGATCGTAAAGGCAGGCATGAAGCTCGTCATCGTTGCAGAAGACATCGAAGGCGAAGCACTCACCACCCTTATCCTCAATAAGCTCCGCGGCACGTTCAACTGCGTTGCCGTTAAGGCTCCCGGCTTCGGCGACAGACGCAAAGAAATGCTTCGTGATATCGCCATCCTCACAGGCGGTCAGGTCATCACAAGCGAACTCGGTCTCGAACTCAAGGACGTTACCCTTGCAGAACTCGGCCGTGCTCGTCAGGTCAAGGTTACCAAGGACAACACCATCATCGTTGACGGTGCAGGCGATCCCGCTGAAATCGCAGCTCGTGTTGCACAGATCCGCGCTTCCATCGAAACCACAACCTCTGAATTTGACAAAGAAAAGCTTCAGGAAAGACTTGCGAAGCTCGCAGGCGGTGTTGCCGTTATCAAGGTTGGTGCCGCTACCGAGATCGAAATGAAAGAAAAGAAGCTCCGCATCGAAGACGCCCTCAACGCAACCAAGGCTGCTGTTGAAGAAGGTATCGTTTGCGGCGGCGGTGTAGCATTCCTCAACACCATCAAGGACGTAAAGACCCTTCTTCCCACCGTTGACGGCGACGAAAAGACAGGTGTGAAGATCGTTCTCAAGGCGCTCGAAGAACCCGTTCGTCAGATCGCAAACAACGCAGGCTTTGAAGGCGCTGTTGTCATCGATAAGATCGTTTCCAGAAACCGCTTCGGCTACGGCTTCGACGCATACAATGAAAAATTCGTTGATATGTTCGAGGTTGGTATCATCGACCCGACCAAGGTTTCCCGTTGCGCTCTCCAGAATGCAGCATCCGTTGCTTCCACCGTTCTCACAACAGAAGCACTCGTTGTTGACATCAAAGAACCCGAACCCGCAGCTCCCGCAGGCGGCGCCGGCATGGGCGGTATGTATTAATCCCCGCTTTTCTTTGGAAAAAGAAAAGCTCGGCAAAAGAAACCATTCGTGGCTCTCGAACTTTATCGTGTTCAAATTTTTATGCAGCAAAAACCGCATCGATTTTTCGGTGCGGTTTTTCGTCCATTTTTCTTGACTTTTTGCTCATTTTCTTCTATAATGATCTTATCATATATCCAAAATAAGGAGTATCCTATGAAAAAAAGAGTCATTTTACTTGGCGATTCCATTCGCCGCATCGGTTACGGCACCAAGGTTCCCGAGCTTCTCGGAGAAGAATACACCGTTTGGCAGCCCGAGGATAACTGCCGTTTCGCAAAATATACCCTCCGTATGCTTTGGGAACAGCAGAACGCATTGAAAGGCGCAGACGTTATCCATTGGAATAACGGTCTTTGGGACGTGAATGACCTCTTTGGTGATGGCAATTTCACCTCCATTGAGGAATACACAGATACCATTCTCCGCATCTTGAAGATTTTGAAGACCTACACCGATAAGATCATTTTCGCAACCACGACCCCTGTAAACCCCAAAGAACCTTATAACGACAACGAAACCATTCAGCGTTATAACAACCATATCACAAAGGTTCTTCGTGAGCATGGCGTTGTCATCAACGACCTCTATACGACCGTTGCACAGGATATCGAAAAATACATCTGCGACGATAATATCCACCTTTCTGAAGCAGGTATCGAAATCTGCTCGAAGCAGGTTACAGACGCCATCAAAGCGCTTGTATAAAGACCGTGAGAGCCATTCGATCGATTTTTTAGAAAAAACAGAGTTCCCACAAACCTCAAATGGTTTGTGGGAACTTTCGTATATAAGAAAAAACATTTACGTCAAGCCTTCCCCTTGAGGGTAGCGAAGCGACGGCGAGGTAGTGAATGACAGCCTAAACGGCTGTCAGAGCCGAGCCGAGCCGAGACCGAACCGCAGTGAGAAGGGGGACCGCGTAAGCGGTGGATGAGGTGTTCTCAACGCAACAACTCCTCAACCGTCGAACTCACGTTATACCCCAACGCCATTTTGCTTGAGCAATTTCAAAAAGCGTTTTCTCGCAAAAACCATAAATTTATGCGTTTCGCCGTTTTTCATGTCAAAAGCAACCGTTGGAAAAAGCAAAAGTCTGCCGAGAGAAACGGAAAGCATATCCTCATACCGCATCTCCAAATTTCTGTATTTCGGAGAAACCGTTACTTTTCCCGTATGATACGTGATCGCATCGGTATTCGCAGTGATTCCACCGCCCAAAAGCCCGTTTTTACACAAGCTGACGATAAAATAATGTTTCAATCCGTTCAGCCCCTCATTGTTTCAAAAAAGACTTATTGTTCTTCCGCAACGACCTTATCGCGCAAATATCTTGCGGTCGCGCTGAGAAGCTTCAACGCATCGGGAACGAGCTCCTTCGGGAATTTACTGTTAAATCCTTCTGTTTCATAGTTGAGCGTACCCTTGTAGCCGATCGCACGCAAGCCCTTGATAACACGATTCCAGTTGCAAACGCCTGTAAAGGGAGCGGTATGATTATCACCGATACCGTCGTTATCATGAACGTGAAGCGTTACCAAACGGTCGCCAAGCTCTTCGATCGCATTGCAGGGGTCGATACCGAGAAGAAGCAAATGACCGATGTCAAGGCAGAAGCCAAAGCGCTTTTCACCTGCGATGGCATTGAGATCGTCGATATAACG
>JBGVLA010000146.1:0-6244 GCA_045124015.1 Eubacteriales bacterium
TTTGTTGCAATTATGAGACTAAACTTTCTGACATACTATAAGTAGATGACAAAGTTGGAGAAATAATTCACTCTTTTTTATTCTCTCTGACTTTTTCCCATAGGCTGGCGCAAACCTCCAAGTGCGCCGGTCGCTTTTAAGGAAGATGGAAAGAAGTGTTCCTTTTCTTTTCAATTTTCTTTCATACTTGTATAAGGAAGATGAATCTGGAAAAGGGGATTCATTTTATCTTCAATTTTATTTCTTCTAAAAATGGGAGATAGGGGGAAGAGAAGAAGAAAATGAAACAGCCGTTTTTGGTTTGTCTTATATTAATTTATGATGTAAAAGGAGACTATGGTTTATGTTAATAGAAGTTTATGATTGTATTATTTTTGATGAAAGGGTGGACTTGAAATCCTGTCTGAAAAATGAATATTTGCTCAGTCATTTGCGGGAAAATGAAATATCGATAATCGTTCCGTTAATAGGTTTGCTATTATCAAGTAAAAGTCTTGAAGAATTTTTGGATGTTAGTTGCTGGACAGTTGATTATTTAAAAGAGAAATTCCCGATTACAGATGATGTAATTGATATATGGAGAGCAAAAGGATTGTCCTTGTAGGGGTTCTATATGACGTGAAGGTTTGATTATTCATATTGGTTCTCCTTGTTTACCTAAACTATGGTGCGATAATGTTTTCGATTATTGGGGATTAATAGAGTCTTTACCGGACGCGTGTTTTTTGGTCATGGTTGAAAGAGATAGCTGCAGCCAAGATTTTAAGAATGCTCTGGCTAATTCCGGTATCTTTTATTGCTACATAGATGACTTTTATTCAGCGAACGCTGAAGATGTCAAATATGAAGCAATTTTCAAAGCGATGTACCAGCACATAGATAAGAAGGTTCAACTCAATATCAACGAGATGGTTGAGGAAGCTCTTAAGGTGACTCGTGTCGAAATGCCCAGCTCAGAACGAAATCAATTTATCGCCCAATACGTCAAAACCATGCAGATGCGAATTGATGCGAACGGAGATGTGATTCTGCAATTAAAGTCCTTCAAATAATCGCACTATTTTCAGTAGCGAAGTCTTTTTGAAAATAGTAACCCAAAAAGATTTCACATTATCATTGAATCAAAGAAGAGATAGTACGAAAACCATTTTTGTTTTCTCCTATAAATCGCCAACGAAAAGAGCTACCGGGGTAGCTCTTTTTATTTTTCTGCTGGGTGAAGTGATAAACTAAAATTGGACACGATGGGATAATATAGTAGAACAACAAGTAACAAGGATAGATTAAATTGCGTTAAACTCATGCGGTTTCTTATATATTCTCTGTTTTCTACAAGCGACTTTATAAAGAAATGTGAAAATGTGGACAAATAAATACTAATATTTTTTGTTTTACATATTGACAATGAGTACACTTTATGATAAAATATGCCAGTAAGTTAACACTAACTCTTGGTGTTAACTATTTTATGAAGCTGTGGTTAGTCTAAACTAATCAAAGGAGCTTTCTTTTTTGATTTGTGGTTAGCGCAAACAAACTACAAGGGAGGTGTTTCAATGATAGATAAAAAATTACTCCATTTGCTTGGAGAAAACAAAAAGTATATCATTTACTGCGTAGGTTTGATGGTGCTTGGCTTATCCGCAAACATAGGTATTACAGCCTCGATCTGCTGGGCGGTGGGTCTTGTCATTCACTATGACGAATACAGTGGCGGTGCACTTATATTCTTGTGGCCTGCCGTATGTGCAATGATTGGTATTATCGTCAGATATACCGCATCCCGACTTGTTGGTGACTTAAAGGATACACTCGGCAGAAAAGCAAAGAAGGACCTTCGTGAGCGTGTTTATAACAAAATCGTAAAGCTCGGCGTTCGCTCTACGGATGGAATGAGTATGGCAGGTCTTACGCAGGTTTCGATGGAGGGCGTAGAGCAGCTTGACCTCTACTATTCCTCCTACATTCCGCAGTTCTTTTATGCTATGATGGCTCCCTTCATTCTGTTTGGCATCACGGTCGGCATTGAATGGCGCGTGGCGGTCGTTCTCCTTTGCTGTGTTTCTCTGATCCCCGTATCCATTATTGCCGTTTCCAAATGGGCAAAGAAGATATTCGCAAAATATTGGGGCAAGTACACCTCTATGGGTGACTCCTTTCTTGACAGTGTGCAGGGCTTAAAGGAATTGAAGATATTCAAGGCTGACGAAGCGCAGCACATCAAGATGAACGAAACGAGTGAGGATTTCCGTAAGATCACGATGAAAGTCCTTGTGATGCAGCTTGCCAGTACCACCATTATGGATTTGGTTGCTTATGGCGGAGCGGGTCTTGGCATTGCGATGGCAATACTCTCGGTTATTCATTGGGGGCTTTCTCCGATCGCGGCCTTGTTTCTTATTCTGGTTGCGGTGGATTTCTTCCTTCCGCTTCGCGCCTTTGGTTCAGCGTTCCATATCGCTATGAACGGCGCGTCCGCAGGAAAAAAGATACTTTCGCTTTTGGAACAGCCCGATCCGGTTTGGGGTGAGGAAAGCGTTGAGAGCACCGAGATCAAGGTGGAGGGCGTAACCTTTTCCTATGACGGAAAGCGTGACGTATTGAAGAACGTAACGATGACATTCCCGAAGCACGGTATGGCCTCTATCGTTGGAGAATCCGGATGCGGAAAATCCACGATAGTGAATATGCTGTTCGGCGCATTCAGACCAAAATCGGGCATTGTAACGGTAGGCGGCAAGGCACTTGAAAGCCTTTCCCGTGAATCCTATTATTCGCACCTCGCCGTTGTCAGCTATAACACCTATATTTTCAACGAAACCGTAAGAGCAAACTTTAAGCTTGCAAATCAGAACGCTACCGACGCGCAGATGTACGAGGCACTTGAAAAGGTGAATTTGCTCGGCTTCCTTAAGGAAAATGGCGGACTTGACAAGGTCATCACCGAGGATGCGGCAAACATTTCCGGCGGTCAGAAGCAAAGACTTGCCCTTGCTGTAAATCTTGTTGCAGACAAGTCGATCTACGTATTCGACGAAGCAACGAGCAACATTGATATTGAAAGCGAAGCTATTATTATGGCAAATATCAAGGAACTTTCAAAAAGCAAGAGCGTCATTGTTATCTCGCACAGACTTGCCAACGTAGTCCCTTCTGACCTTATTTACTATATGGAATCGGGCGAGCTTATGGAAAGCGGAACACACGATGCACTGATGGCGCAGGGCGGCGGTTATGCAAAGCTCTTTGTTACACAGAAAAATCTTGAAGAAGGATATGCGGAGGTATAAGAATATGAAAAAGAAAAATAATCTTCGCAGAAGCGGCGCCGTTATTATGGCGAACCTTATCCTCCTGCTCGGCAGCCTTGCCTATATTATGGTCCTTGCCGTTATTAACGGCTCACTTGGATTTATTTGTGCAATGGGCGTGACGCTCTTTGGCGCAATCGGAATTGCAAAAGCAATTGGAGAAGCCATTACACTCTCCTATGGACTTATCATCGGTCTTGCAATCGGATGCGGTGTGCTTCGTGGATTGCTCCGCTATTTCGAGCAGTATTCCAACCACTATATCGCCTTTCGTTTGCTTGCGGTGCTTCGTGATAAGATATTTGGGGCACTTCGCGTACTGTGTCCGGCGAAGCTTGAAAGCAAACAAAAGGGATCTATTATCGCAATGATTACCTCCGATATTGAAACCTTGGAGGTGTTTTATGCACATACGATCTCTCCTATTTGCATAGCGGTTATTGTATCTGTTTGCGTATTGCTATTCATAGGTTTTGTTTCGAGCTGGTATATCGCACTCGTGGCGTTACTCGCTTTCATAACGATCGGCGTTATCGTGCCTATGATCTCTTCTTCCAAGCTTAAGGCATCAGGAGTGAGATACAGAGCCGAATTTGCAAGCTTCAATGCTAATTTCCTCGACTCTGTGAAGGGAATTAAGGATATCGTTCTCAACAATGCAGGCAAGGAGCGCGAAAAGACGGTGGGCGAGCGTTCCGACGTGCTTCTTGACGAAACCAAGAAGATGAAGCACGATATTACGAAAGCAAGTGCAGCAACGGAACTTTGTGTATCCGTATCTATTATTGCAACGCTCTCTCTCGGCATTTTTCTTTTAGCAAACGATATGCTTACGGTCGGCAGAATGATCATCGGCGTGGTTGCCGTGTTCGGCTCGTTCGGCCCCGTGATCGCGATCTCGGCTCTTCCCGGAAACCTTACACAGACCTTCGCTTCGGGTGATAGAGTTCTTAACCTCTTATCCGAAGAACCTGCCGTAACTCCCGTGCAGGACGGCGTGGAGATCGAATACAATAATCTGAAAGTAAAAGACCTGTCCTTCTCCTACGACGGAGAAACGGAGGTGCTGAAGGATATCTGTATGCACGCTGAAAAAGGCGAGATCATCGGTATCGTCGGGGAATCGGGATGCGGAAAGTCCACCTTTCTTAAACTGCTTCTTCGCTTCTGGCAAAAGAGCCATGGCGAGATCGCTTATAACGGAATTGACATCGACAATATTGATTCTGACAATCTTCTTGACAACGTAACGATGGTAAGTCAGGTGACATATCTCTTTGACGAAACAATCGAGGACAATCTCCGTATTGCAAATCCCTCGGCAACACAGGAGGAAATGGAAGCCGCCTGCAAAATGGCTTCGGTTCACGATTTTATTCTTACACTCCCCGACGGATATCAAACCAAGGTCGGCGCGCTCGGAGATAATCTCTCCGCAGGTGAAAAGCAACGTATCGGTCTTGCCCGTGCGTTTCTGCGCGGTAGCGAGCTGATCCTTCTCGATGAGCCTACGAGCAACGTGGACAGCATCAACGAAGGAATTATTCTCAAAGCATTGAAAGAACAAAAGCACAAAAAGAGCATCATTCTCGTATCTCACCGCGAATCCACGATGGCAATCGCAGATCGTATTTACCGAGTTACTGACGGACGAATGATCGAAATGAAATGAGGTAAATATGAATCTTTTCAAAAAAATATTAAACATACTACTTTTGATATTCTTTGTAATCACAATGATGGTTCCGCTCACGGGCGTTCATATACATAAAATGGCTTCTGCGCTCTTCCTTCTTCTTTCCATCGTACACACTTGTGTATATCATAAGAAATTGAATGCAAAAAAGCTTATGCTTCTCGGTGTCATTGTAGTGGCATTCTTAAGCGGACTATTCGGCATGATACTCGATCAGTTTGCGATTATCTTGATTTTACATAAGGTTATCTCTATTGCATCGGTATTTTTTATTGCCATTCACATTTTCGTGTACCACAAGAGATATAACGGAAAAGAAACGAGACGAGCATGAAGAAAAATAAGATTGAACGTAAGCGAGAGCGAGAAAAGCGCACGGTGTCGCTGATGATTCACGTATACTGTAAGAAAAAGCACGGAACGAAAAAAGGTCTTTGCCCCGAATGTCAGGCACTCTGCGACTACGCCATCATGCGTTCCAACAAGTGTCCCGTTATGGAAACAAAGACCTTCTGCTCAAATTGCCGCATCCATTGCTATAAAACGGATATGAGAGAAAAAATACGCGCGGTTATGCGCTTTGCCGGACCTTGGATGATGATAAGCCATCCAATCATGGCGATCAGACACGTGATCGAGAGTAAGCGCGAGAAGAAAAGATTGGAGAAAACATATGAAAATTAAAAAGATGATTTGGCTTATGCTTGGATTTTTCGGCTTGGGAATCGGTGCTGTCGGTGCAGTTTTGCCGATACTTCCTGCATTTCCTTTTCTAATGCTTGCACTATTTAGCTTCGGAAAAAGCTCCGAAAAACTGCATAAATGGTTTGTTGGCACATCGCTTTACAAAAATAATCTGGAATCCTTTGTGAAAGGACAAGGCATGACACGCCGCACAAAAATCAAAATTATGATAATGGTTACTTTTTTGATGAGTATTGGTTTCTTTATCATGTTTGGACGAGAACTTTATATTCTTTGTGTGATTCTGGGTTGTGTATGGGTGTTCCACATCTTGTATTTTACTTTTGGTGTGAAGAAATATATATCAAATGAAGAATGAACCTCATAGGATGTTTAAGGCGGATCGATTTTTAGTCGATCCGTTTTTACTTTCTTAAATGGTATGCTTATAGATCTCATATATGAAAAGAATAGATCGAAGGATCAGAAAATCTAAAAAAGAACACGAAGTTCTTGACAAAAGCTAAGATTTGTGAGAGCGTGAAACGTAAAA
>JBGVLA010000147.1:0-30412 GCA_045124015.1 Eubacteriales bacterium
TGAGTGAGCAAGAGAAAACGCCATGTTATGGCGTTTTCTCGACGCGATACCCCACAAAGCAAGGAGTTTCAGAAGTGAAGCTTGTCTTCGCGCGTGAAACGACTATGCGACTGGGGAAGAGGTGCCTCCAATGCGTCTTGACAAAAAAGATGCCAAGAATAAAACCCGAGATTTTCTCGGGTTTTATTCATTTATCGTTTTTTCAATCATTCCGTCAAGCAGTCTGCCTGTTCGTTTTACCATGATTTCGGGGTCTTCCTTCATACCTCGGCTTACCCAACTCACAAGCGTTCCTATCAATACATGAGAGCAAATCTGGGCAGTAAACATCCGATCGTCCTCATCAATAATCTTGTCGCCAATTTTATCATCAATAACGGAAATAACCATTCGTTCTGCGATTTTATTCAAATAGTGTTCAAGGTGCTCTTGTTCGATTGTTTGAAAGATTTTTTTAATGTATTGTTTGCGCTCGAGTGCAAAATAGAAAATACGAAGATATCCGGTCTTCCAATTCTCATAGTTGACACAATCCTTGCTTGCTTCATGCATTTGCATCTCAAGCCCCCATATCATCAATTCGTAAATATTATCAAAGTGATAATAAAAGGTCATACGGTTTAAACCACATTTTTTAGTAAGGTCGGTTATTGTAATTTTATTAAACGGCTTTTCTTCAATCAACTCTCCAAACGCTATTAAAAGAGCCTTCTTTGTTAAATTCGACATTACATTCCCCATTATTCTCAATATTTGCTCATCATATGTAATTATATCATTAAATTCGCAAAAAAACAATCATTTATAGCTAAATGATTAAAATTTTATCATTGTTGTTTTTTTGTTCATTGTAGAAAATGATATTTCTTTGTATAATTAAACCATAGAAGATTGCTGCGACGATATGTTTTAAGAAAGGAAACAACTACAATGAAAAAGAGATTAATCAGCATTTTTTTGCTATGTACACTTTTTTTGACTGCTATTTCATTCACATCTTGCTCAGACGTAAAACCCGAAGAGGGTAGCGTAACGAGAATGACGGTAGACATCAACCCCAGCGTTGAATTTATGATCGACGATCAGAACAAAATCGTATCCGTTACCGCGCTCAATGATGACGGAAGTATTCTCATCGTTGGAGAAGCATTTGTGGGAAAGACACCGGAGGAAGCCATTGAAATGATGGTAACGCTTGCGTCTGATACAGGATATCTTGTACAAGGCAATGTAGAGGCTTCCGAAAACACCGTGAAGATCTCGGTTTCGGGTGATTCCAAATATGCAGAGCAACTTAAAAAGGATATCACCGAAAAAGCTAATGATACATTGAAGGCACTTGATATTAACGGAACGGTTGAAAAAGTAGAGGCACTTGAGATAGACGCGCTTCGTCAGATGGCTCTTTCCACCGCGCTGTATACCGAGAAAGAGATAAGTACTATGGATGAGGATCAGCTCTACAAGGTCATTTCCGCCGGTCGTATAGAAACAGCTCTTCTTTTGACAGAAGAAATGAGAAGCGCATATTATTCTGCCAAGGAATACAAGATCTCGTTTGCGGAGAGAGAGGAAACCGCAAGAATTATAAAAGAGTTGGGCGGACTCTACAATTTGACACATATCGCGTACAAAACCGCGCTTGACGTTTACAGCACTGCAATTACCGAGCTTGATAATTTCCGCTACGAAATGCTCGTTTCTCCGGAATCCGAGTATCAAAAATCGCTGACCGAGCTTCGCGAGGCAAAGATCGAACTTTTGAAGCAAAAGAACTACACCGCATCTTTGAATGTGAACGGCGAGGAATATGCTTCCGCAACCGTAACGCTTCAGTTGACCGAAGAAAATTACAACAAAATGCTTGCGGTATACGAGAAGATCGGTACAGATCTTAACGCCGCGCTTGAAGCTTTGATTGCAAAGCTCAGACAAGCAGAAAGCAAGCTTACCGAGCTTGAGGATACCTTGTTTGATGAAAATATTGAAGCAAAGCTTCAGGAAAATGCCGCCGAGATTGAGGCGAACTTGAATGCTGCAAAGGACGGGTTCTTTGCGGAATTTGAAAGCGCTCACGCTGAGGATATCGCAGCTATTGAAAAAGCTCTCTTGGCAAAGAAGCAACAGTTGAAATCCGAAATTGAAGCCGAAAAGTAATTCATTAAAAAATTCTTGTTTTAGTTGGCATCTTTTTTGTCAACACGTCTCAAAACGAAGCATCCCGAAAGGGATGCTTTTTCGTTCGAAGCGAAAAGCATTTTTATTATAAAGGTTGAAAAGGAAAAGGTTTTATGATATAATGAAATCATCAAAAAGAAAGGCGGTGGAATGATGGATTTCCTTATAGATTTTCTGGTCGAAGTTATTTTTAACGTATTTGCCGAAGGTTTTGTTGCTTTAGCTGGCGTTTTTATGCCTAACAAAGCTCTTTCTCCACGTACAGAAAAGATTTTGGCAATTATATTTTCGTTGATAGGACTTTGCTTATTTGTTCTTCTTGTCGTTGGAATTATTATACTTATCGAATCTCGCGGAGATAACCCGATCGGCTGGATCTTTATGGGTGTATCTACAATCTATATCGCTCTTTCAATTGTCGCAAGAATAGTTATCAAAATAAAAAAATAGGCATCTTTTTTGTCAACGCTGCAAGGTATGCGATCATAAACCCCAAAAGAAGATGAATTTGCGAAAAAGCTACTAGGAGAGATGATGAGACAAAAGAAAAAAGACAGTAAAAAATATACAAAAAATATCGGAAATGAACTTGGTAAACGAAAAATATTATTCGCTTTTGTGGCGCTTGCCCAAATCGTTCATTTTTTGTGGTTTGCCTTTGCCCATGCGGACGAGCGGAATAAACTTTTGATATGTTGCGGTGGACTTGCGGTATTGATGCTTCTCATATGCGTCGATAAACGAAAGACACATTTGACTTGGGATTATATCATCATCGTGTGTGGGATTTATTTCGTGTTTACTGCGCTATGTATCATACGCTTTCAGCATTATTGGCACTTTGTTCTTTTGGCGATAGAAGCATTGATTTTCGTCTTGTTTTCTGTTTTGTTATGGAGAGAAGGCAGGAAAAAATAAGAATCCGTTTTTTTCTTGACATTCCAAACTCTTTTTGATATACTGAATAAAAATCTCAAGCGAGCAGAAAGGAAATGTCATGTCGATCTTGCAGAAATACAGTATGCCTGCAGCGTGCGGTTTGGTTGGACTTTTTGTTGCTTTGCGCGATATGATGGGTCTTTCTGTCTCAAAATATCTTTTTCTTTTGATTTGCGTGATGGCGCTGGTTTTGATGAAACCGGAGCATATCACGCTTTTTCTGTTTTTCCTTTTACCGATGTATGCAGGATTGCCGGGGAATTATATCACGGTCGTTTTCATTGCTCGCCTTGCGATATGTCTTTTTCATGAAAGCAATGGGCGGACATTGTCGTTTCCGACGGTGATCTTTGCAATTTTGTTTTTCGTCTATCTTTTATGGCAAAATGTGGCGATGGCATATGCGTCGGCATATCCCTATGCACTTTGCGCGGAGATCGTACTTTTGGTCCTTCTTGGTGCGCGAAAAGATGCCTTTTCTGCGAGGAGCGCCTTGACCTTGTATGCCTTGGGAACGATACTTGCAGGCTTTTCTGCACTTGCCGTATATGCGAGAGAATACGCTCTTTCCGATATTTTGACGGGTGCTGTTCGTTTTGGCGATATGTACGGTGAGGGCGGCATGAGAATGACGCTGGATCCGAATTTCCTTGGCTTTCTTTGTCTTGCGGCGATCGCGCTTGAGGTTGCGTATTTGCGTCTTGATTTTTCGCGGAACGTGATGAAATGGGAAACGTTCATTTCTGTCATTTTGCTTTTGCCGCTTGCGTTTCTCGGATTGATTGGGCTTTCCAGAACGTTTTTTGTTTGTATATGCCTTTTGATCGTTTGTGAGCTGGCGTTATCTGCCAAAAAGCCGATAGGACTTTTCGGAGGGCTTTTAAGCCTTTGTCTCTTGTTTTTCTTGGCGTGGCTTTTTGTTTCAGCGCATTTTTCCGCTCTTGCGGAAACGCTGATCTCCCGTTTTTCGTGGGAAAGCGTTCGAAACCTGGGCGGTCGATTGTCATTGCTTGTCAATGGCGCAAGCGCATGGTGTTCGTCTGTTTGTACTTTTCTTTTTGGTGTTGGACTTTTTGAGACAAATGTGCACGTTACGGCGATTCAATACGTGTTTGGCTTGGGACTGCTGGGGACTTTTCCTGCGCTTGGCTTTTTTGTATCTTGGACGAAGGATTTTGCCATTTCTCTTCGAAGCGTATGGGTTCCGTTGGTCGTTGTGGGTGTCATGTCCTGCACCGTGCCTGCGGCGGCGTCGCTTTCGGCATTTTTCCCCCTGGTTGCGGTCGTAATGATCACATCCGATCTTTCGAAGGCTTGATGAAATGGAAAGGACTATGTGAATATGAAAAGAATTCTGAGGATGTTTGGCAGGGTGGTGTATCTTTTTTCAAAAAATCTCCCTGTTTCTACGTCAAAGACGGGCTTTTTCGGCAGGAATCTGCGGTATTTTTCTGCGAAATGCATCTGCAAATCGGTCGGAAAGCGTGTCAATATCGAAAAAGGTGCCGTTTTTGCTTCGGATATTTGCATCGGGGATGATTCTGCGCTGGGGATCCGCTCCTATGTTGAGGAGGGAACGATCATTGGAAATTATGTCATGATGGGACCCGAATGTATGATATTTACGAGAAATCATCGCTTTGAGCGCACCGATCTGCCCATGTGCAAGCAGGGAGAAACGGAAGTGAAGCCCGTTATCATCGAAGATGACGTTTGGCTTGGCGCAAGGGTAACGATCTTACCCGGTGCAAGGATCGGGCACGGTTGTGTCATAGGGGCAGGCGCTGTCGTTTCGGGAGAGATCCCGCCGATGTCGGTCGCGGTCGGAAATCCGGCGAGAGTCGTGAAAACGAGGGAAGAATAAAGATGGAAAAGGGGCTGTAAAGATGCAAAAAATGAGACTTTTGGGGCGTTTTTTGCGATATTTTTTCGTGAAGAGCTTGACCCGGATGCTCCCTTGGCGCGCAAAATATCGTGAAATTTGGCTCTTTTCAGAGCGTGGATGCGATGCCGCAGACAATGCTTTCGCTCTTTTTCATTATGTAAGAAAACGCGAGCCTGCGCGGCAGGTCTATTATATATTGGAAAGGGATGCGACTTGTCTTTCGAAGGTGAGAGCTTGTGGAAGCGTCGTCTTTCGCGGAAGTCTTCGTCATCTGTTTCTGTATTTTTTGCCGACGGTGAAGATCAGCACACATATCCTCGGTACTTCGCCCGACAGCGGATTTTTCGCATCGCCGTTTGCAAAAAGATATCTCCGCGCCGCAGGAAAGCAGGTGTTTTTACAGCATGGTATTACGCACGCGGATATCCCTGCGCTGCATGCGGAAAACCGTCCCGAGCTTTCTCTTTTTGTTTCGGGAAGTGCGGTGGAATATGAATATTTGAAGCAAAGATATGGCTATCCTGAAGATATCCTGCGGTATCTTGGACTTGCGAGGTTTGATCTTTTGGGCGCGGAAGCACCAAAAAGGCAGATCCTTTGCTTCATTACGTGGCGATCCTCGCTTTCGCATCTTTCTGATGAGGCGTTTATGGCGACGGCGTATTTTCGGGATATTTCCCGTTTTTTGTCGGATGTACGCTTGCATCGCTTGCTTGCACGGTATGAAACAAGGCTCGTTTTTGCGCCTCACTTTGAAATGCACCGCTTTGCATCTCTTTTTCGTGTGGAATCGCCGTATATTTCTCTTGATTTGGGCGACGTTGGCGCTTTGATCCGCGCAAGTGCGATGCTCATCACGGATCATTCGAGCGTGATGTTTGATTTCGCATACAGGGAAGCGCCCGTTTTGTATATGGCTTTCGAGGGGCTTTGCGACGATCATTATGATGCTCGGGATTTTCCTCTTGAAACGACGGGGTTTGGTGCAGTCTCGGAGGATATGGCGACCCTTCTTTGGCATCTGGAGATCGCGCTTAGGCGCGGATTTTCGGTGGAAGAACCGTATCTTTCGCGTATGAGGGCGCATTTTCCCACAAAGGATGTGGAAAACTGTCGAAGAAATTATGAGGCGATCCTGGATATTGCAAAATAGAAAGAGCTGTGATATAATATAATGGATGTGAGCTTGATTTGTTTTGAGCCTTCTCCGTCGGGGAAGGCTTTATTCCTAAAAGAAATGAGGGTTTTTGCATGAAGAAGATCATGCTGGTATTCGGAACCAGACCGGAGGCGATCAAAATGTGTCCTTTGGTGCGTGAGCTGAAGCGCTGTGGGTGCTTTGAGGTCGTGGTGGCGGTAACGGGACAGCACAGGGAGATGCTGGATGCCGTTTTGCGCGTTTTTGACGTTGTGCCTGATCATGACCTTTCCGTCATGAAATCGGGACAGACGCTTTTTGATATCACGAGCGCCGTGCTTCTCGGTATGGAGCGGGTGCTGGAGGAGGCAAAGCCCGATCTTGTTCTTGTGCATGGAGACACGACGACGGCGTTTGCCGCGGCGCTGGCTTCCTATTATAAAAAGATACCTGTGGGGCACGTGGAGGCAGGACTTCGTACGGGTGATCTTTACGCGCCGTATCCCGAGGAATTCAATCGCTTGGCGGTGGGAAATCTTGCCGCCTTTCATTTTTCGCCGACGGAGGAAGCAAGAGAAAATCTCATCAAAGAGGGGAAAGCTCCCGAAACGGTCTACGTTACGGGCAACACGGCGATCGATGCGCTGAAAACGACGGTGAGAAAAGAATATACCCATCCGATTTTGGAAAAATGTGCAGGCAGACGCCTGATCCTGCTGACCGCACATCGCAGAGAGAACATCGGCGAACCGATGGCGCATATCTTTTCGGCGGTGAAGACCTTTGCAAGGCGGCATGAGGACGTGTTTTTTGTATATCCCGTGCATCCGAGTCCCGCCGTGAAGGAGGCTGCGTATGCGGCGCTTTCATCGATCCCGAACGTGGCGCTTACCGAACCGCTCTCGGTCATCGATTTCCATAATTTTATGGCGCGCGCAACGCTCGTTTTGACGGACAGCGGCGGCGCACAGGAGGAGGCTCCGTTTTTCGGCGTTCCCGTACTCGTGATGCGAGAGACGACGGAACGCCCCGAGGGTATTCGCGCAGGTACGGCAATGCTTGTCGGTACGGATGAGGCGAAGATCTTGCAGACGCTGGAAACGCTTCTTTCGGATCAAGCCGTGTATTCGCGCATGGCGACAGCGCAAAATCCCTATGGCGATGGTTTTGCTTCCCAAAAAATCCGTGAAATTTTGATGAAAAACTAAAAATCCATCAGTTTTGACAAAAAAATCGGGGAAAACCTATCAAGTTTGGTGTGCATACTCTTGACAATATCCCCGAAAAAAGATATAATAATGATGATATAAAAGGATTTCCCGCAACTGACGGACCGTGGAGTACCACAAGGAAACGGGAGATGATAAAGCCGACCGTCTGGGCGATCCTTTCCTCACCAAGGGATAGGATTGCCCTTTTTGTTTTTTTATTTATCAACGAAAGGAAATATCAACAATGAAAAAAATTGCTATTATCATGGGTTCGGATAGCGATCTTCCTGTTGCGGAGAAAGCCATTCATACCCTCCAAGCTTATGACGTTCCTTACGAGGTGCACGTTTATTCTGCACACAGAACACCTGTTGAGGCAAAGGTCTTTTCTGAGACCGCTCGTGAAAACGGCTTCGGCGCGATCATTTGTCTTGCCGGCATGGCGGCGCACCTTGCAGGCGCGATTGCCGCAAACACCACGCTTCCCGTTGTCGGTGTTCCCGTAAAATCCACAAACCTTGACGGTCTCGACGCACTTCTTTCCACCGTCCAGATGCCCACAGGTATTCCGGTTGCCACCGTTGCCATCGACGGCGCTGCAAACGCGGCGATCCTTTGCATCCAGATGCTTGCGATCGAGGATAAGGAGCTTGCCGCAAAGCTTACACAGGCAAGAGCTGAGGGCGCGGCAAAGGTTCTCGCAAAGAACAAAGCGATCGAACAGAAATACAGATAATCGCACGCTTTTATGTTTGCGGACGGTCGCTGTGTCCGTCCCGACAATATATTCACAAGATGAAAAATAAAAAATAATATAAAATTTTCAGCCAAAACGGCAGAACGGAGTTACTATCATGGAAAAAAGAGAACAGCTTTATGAAGGCAAGGCAAAAAAAGTATTTGCAACAGACGATCCCAATCTCGTGATCGTTTCCTACAAGGACGATGCAACCGCACTTGACGGTCTCAAAAAGGGCACCATCAGCGGTAAGGGCGTTGTCAACAACCGCATGGCAAACTTCCTCATGCAGATCCTCGAAAAGAACGGCGTTCCCACTCACTTTGTGGAAGAACTTTCCGAACGCGACACCGTTGTAAAAAAAGTATCCATCGTTCCCCTCGAAGTTATCATCCGTAACATTTCTGCAGGCTCCTTCGCTAAGCGCTACGGCGTAGAAGAAGGTATCGTATTCGCAGAACCCACCATCGAATTCTCCTACAAGAACGATGATCTTCACGATCCGCTCATCAACGACTATCATGCGCTTGCTCTCGGCATTGCGACCAAGGAAGAGATCGAAACCATCAAGACCATGGCTTTCACCGTAAACCGTGTTCTCAAGGATTATTTCATCGGTCTTGGCGTTAAACTCGTTGACTTCAAGCTCGAATTCGGTAAGACTGCTGACGGCACCATCGTTCTCGCAGACGAGATCTCTCCCGATACCTGCCGTTTCTGGGATGCTGAAACAAATGAAAAGCTCGACAAGGACCGTTTCCGCCGCGATATGGGCGGTGTTGAAGACGCATACAACGAAATGATGCGCCGCGTAGGTCTTAACTGATATTAACTTTTTTTGAAAAAAGAAAAGGGGGTAGAAACACATGGGTGGTTTTTTTGGGGTCGCTTCTAAACGCGACTGTATGGCTGACGTTTTCTTTGGCACGGACTATCATTCTCATCTCGGTACACGCCGAGGAGGTCTTGCCGTTTATGACAAGGAAATCGGCTTGCAGCGCTCGATCCATAACATTTCCAATTCGCCGTTTCGAACCAAATTTGAACAGGATTACCTGGAAATGACAGGTACTTCCGCCATCGGATGTATCAGCGACAGCGATCCGCAGCCGCTTATCATTCGCTCCAATCTCGGTGCTTATGCCATCTGCATCATCGGCATCATCAACAATGCAGAGGAGCTTATCAATCATTATCTTTCCTTCAGCGGCGGTCATTTCAACGCCATGACGGGAAGCGCTATCAACGCGACAGAACTCGTGGCGGCGATGATCAACCAGAAGAGCAACTTTGCAGAGGGCATCCGCTTTGCGCAGAGCGTCATCGATGGTACGGCATCCATCCTCATCTTGAAGGATGACGGTACCGTCATTGCCGCACGCGATAAGGTCGGCAGACTTCCCGTGGTCATCGGCAAGGACGAGGACGGCTATGCCGTAAGCTTTGAGACCTTTGCTTATAAAAAGCTCGGCTACGAGGACGAAAAAGAACTCGGACCCGGAGAGATCGTGGAGATCACACCCGAAGGTATTACCCAGCTTGAAAAGCCGGGCGAGGAAATGAAGATCTGCTCGTTCCTCTGGTCTTATTATGGTTATCCCACGGCAAACTACGAGGGTGTCAACGTCGAAACCATGCGCTACCGCAACGGTGAGATCATGGCGGAAGCGGATATGAAGGCGAAGAACGCAGAAGGCATCGACTATGTCGGCGGTGTTCCGGATTCCGGTACGCCTCACGCCATTGGCTATGCCAATAAGAGCGGTATTCCTTTTGCACGTCCGTTTATCAAATATACACCCACATGGCCGCGAAGCTTTACACCTGCAAAGCAGAGCGACCGCAATAAGATTGCAAAAATGAAACAGATTCCCGTACATGAGCTGATCCAGGATAAGAGCTTGCTCTTCGTGGATGACTCCATCGTTCGCGGTACTCAGCTCAAGGAGACTGTCGATTTTCTTTATGACAACGGCGCGAAGGCGGTCCATATGCGTTCCGCTTGTCCGCCCATCATGTATAGCTGTAAATATTTGAACTTCTCCCGCGCAACGAGCGAGATGGAGCTTATCGCAAGACGCACGATCATGGAGCTTGAGGGCGAGGAAGGCTTCAAGCATATCGAGGAATACAGCGACGGCACGACCGAGCGCGGTAAGAATCTCCGCAGATTCATCTGCGAGCAGTTTCACTTTGCTTCTCTTGAATTTCAGTCTCTTGAGGGTATCATCAAAGCCATCGGGCTTGAACCCTGCAAACTTTGCACATATTGTTGGAACGGAAAGGAATAAATTATCATGCATTCGAATTCTAAATCTGAAAGCTATGCAGCAGCCGGCGTTGATATTACTGCCGGTTACAAGGCTGTTGAACTTATGAAAGCGCACATCAAGCGCACTCGCAACGAAGGCTGTCTTGACGACGTCGGCGGCTTTGGCGGTTGCTTCGGTCTTCCCACAGGTATGGAAGAACCCGTACTCGTTTCCGGTACTGACGGTTGCGGTACAAAGGTCAAGCTCGCTATCCTTATGGACAAGCACGATACCATCGGTATCGACGCAGTCGCAATGTGCGTAAACGACATCATCTGCTGCGGCGCAAAGCCTCTCTTCTTCCTTGACTATATCGCTTGCGGTAAGAACTATCCCGAAAAGATCGCTGCCATCGTTGGCGGTGTTGCTGAGGGCTGCGTTCAGTCCGGCGCGGCGCTCATCGGCGGTGAGACCGCAGAGCATCCCGGTCTGATGCCTCTCGAGGATTATGACCTTGCAGGCTTTGCTGTCGGTATCGTTGACAAGAAGAAAATGATCGACAACAGCAAGATGAAGGCGGGCGACGTTATCATCGCGCTCCCCTCCACAGGTATCCACTCCAACGGCTTCTCTCTCTGCCGTAAGGTTTTCGATATCGATAACAACAACCCTGAGCTCTACGTTGCAAACGAAAAGCTCGGCGGCAAGACCATCGGCGAAACCCTTCTTACTCCTACCAGAATCTATGTAAAATCCATCCTTGCTCTCCTTGAAAAGGTAGACGTCAAGGGTATCTCCCATATCACGGGCGGCGGCTTCTATGAAAATATCCCGCGCTCCATTCCCGAAGGCCTCGGCGCAAGTATTAAGAAATCTGACGTTCGCGTGCTTCCCATTTTCGACCTTATCGCAGAAAAGGGCAATATCCCCGAGCGCGATATGTATAACACCTTCAACATGGGCGTTGGTATGTGTGTTGTCGTTTCCAAGGAAGACGTTGATACCGCTCTTGAAATTCTCCGTGCAGGCGGCGAAGACGCTTACGTTCTCGGCGATATCGTAGAATCCGAAGAACAGGTTATCCTCAATTGATGTTTCTTTTTCCTTATCCTCCGCGGAGGATAAGGAAATCCAAAATATTTTACATGGAAAGGATTTTTTTCCAATGAATCCTGTTAAGATCGCCGTGCTCGTTTCGGGTGGCGGCACAAATTTGCAAGCGCTCATCGATGCCGAAAAAAGCGGTATCCTCACAAGCGGTAAGATCGCGCTTGTGCTTTCCAACAAAGAAGGCGCTTATGCTTTGGAACGCGCAAAAAACGCGAACATCGAAACGGCTGTCGTAACGAAGGCCGCTTGCGGTTCGCAGGAAGCGTTTGAAGCCAAAATCAAGGAAACGCTCACCGCTCATGGAATCGAGATCATCATTCTTGCGGGCTTTATGAGCATCCTTTCCGAAGCATTTACTTCGGCATATCCGAAAAAGATTCTGAACGTGCATCCCTCGCTCATTCCGTCTTTCTGCGGTAAGGGCTTTTATGGGCTTCACGTTCATGAAGCCGCGCTCGCTTACGGCGTTAAGGTAACGGGTGCGACCGTGCATTTCGTCAATGAAATCCCCGACGGCGGTGAGATCATTCTCCAAAAGGCTGTGGAGATCCGTGAGGGCGATACGCCCGAGGTCTTGCAGCGCCGTGTCATGGAAGAGGCGGAATGGAAGCTTCTCCCTGCGGCAGCAGAAAAGGTATGCGCCGATATTTTGAAAAATAAATGAAAAAAGGTGAACGCTATGGCTTTATATGATTTGAAATCTCTCCTTGCGAACAATACATATCCCGGCCGCGGTATCGTCATTGGTAAGAGTGCGGACGGCAAAAATGCTATGATCGCATATTTCATCATGGGACGCAGTGAAAACAGCCGCAACCGTATCTTCGAACGCTATGAGGGCGGTATGCGTACCAAGGCTTTTGATGAATCCAAGCTCTCTGACCCGAGCCTGATCATCTACAATCCCTTCCTCGAAGCGGAAAACACCGATATCATCACAAACGGCGACCAGACGGACACCGTTCTCGATTATATCAAGGCAAACGGCGACGACGGTTATGCGTTTGAAAAATCGCTCCACACACGCGAATTCGAACCCGACCATCCGAACTATACACCTCGTATCTCGGGTATCCTCTACTACGACTTCGCGGCAAACGATTTCCGTTACAAGATGTCCATTCTCAAGAGCAATAATGGCAACCCCGAAGCTTGCCAGAGATATTTTTACAGCTACAAGCCCCTTACAGGTCTTGGTCATTTCATCCATACCTATAAGTGCGACGGCAATCCCATCCCCTCTTTCTACGGCGAACCCGAAGAAGTAGCGCTTCCGAACACCGCAGAAGAGCTTGCTGATCTCGTTTGGACCAATCTCAACGAAGACAACAAAGTCTCCTTGTTCGTTCGTCAGATTCCTCTCGACGGCACAAAGCCCACTGAGATCATCATCAATAAGAACAAATAATTTCAATCGGAAGAAAGGAACGTGAAACCTATGAACGAATTTCAGCTCAAATACGGTTGTAACCCCAACCAGAAACCTTCCAGAATCTACATGGCAGACGGAACAGAGCTTCCGATCGAAATCCTCTCCGGCAAACCCGGCTATATCAACTTCCTCGATGCTTTCAACTCTTGGCAGCTCGTAAAGGAAGTTTCCGAAGCAACAGGCATGGTTGCGGCTACCTCCTTCAAGCACGTTAGCCCTACCTCTGCGGCTGTTGGCAAGAAGCTTTCTCCCGCGCTCAAAAAAGCTTGTTTTGTTGACGATGTGGAAGGTCTTGACGATTCTCCTCTCGCTTGCGCATACGCAAGAGCAAGAGGCACCGACAGAATGTCTTCCTTCGGCGACTGGATCGCGCTTTCCGACGTTTGCGATAAGACCACCGCTGAACTCATCAAGCGTGAGGTTTCCGACGGTATCATCGCTCCCGGTTATACCGACGAAGCGCTCGAAATCCTTAAGACCAAGAAAAAAGGCGCTTACAACATCGTAAAGATCGACAAAGATTATGTTCCTGCGCCCATCGAAACCAAGCAGGTTTACGGCATCACCTTCGAACAGGGCAGAAACAACTTCGAAATCAACGAAGAACTTCTTTCCAATGTTGTAACCAACAATAAGGAAATTCCCGAAAGCGCAAAGATCGATCTCATCATCGCGCTTATCACACTCAAATATACACAGTCTAACTCGGTATGCTATGCTTATGACGGTCAGGCGATCGGCGTTGGCGCAGGTCAGCAGTCCAGAATCCATTGCACACGTCTTGCAGGTACCAAGGCTGACACATGGCAGCTCCGTCAGCATGAGAAGGTTTTGAATCTTCCTTTCATTCCTACTCTCGGCAGAGCAGACCGCGATAACATTATCGACGGTTACATCAATAAGAACGAAGAAGACGTTTGCGCAGAGGGCGTATGGCAGAAATACTTCACCACTCGTCCCGAACCGCTCACCAAGGAAGAAGCAGATGCATATCTTGCGACCATTTCCGGTGTTGCTCTCGGTTCCGATGCGTTCTTCCCGTTCTCCGATAATATCGAACGCGCGAAGAAGAGCGGCGTTTCTTACATCGCACAGCCCGGCGGCTCTGTTCGTGATGACCTCGTTATCGATTGCTGCAACAAGTACGATATCGCAATGGCATTCACAGGAATGCGTCTCTTCCACCACTAATAACTTCGCCTTACGCCGGCTGCAATATCGCCGGCGTTATGGCGTTAAAGGCATAGGCATATTTATGCCGTATTGATTTGAATTATTTGTGAAAGGAACTCATACAGTATGAAGTTAATGGTCGTTGGCGGCGGTGGCCGCGAACACGCAATCATCAAAAAACTCAAAGAAAATCCTGCGGTGGAAGTTGTATATGCGCTTCCCGGCAACGGCGGTATCGCCGCTGACGCGGTTTGCACAGGTATCGGCGCAAAGGATATCGATGCGATCGTCGCTTTTGCAAAGGAAAATGCCATCGATTTCGCCGTTGTTGCGCCCGATGATCCGCTCGTGCTCGGTGCGGTCGATGCGCTGGAGGAAATCGGTATTCCTTGCTTCGGTCCGAAAAAGGACGCGGCAATCATCGAAGGCAGTAAGGTTTTCTCTAAGAATCTCATGAAAAAATACGGTATCCCCACTGCGGCATACGAAGTATTTGACAATATGGATGCGGCTCTCAAATATCTTGAAACCGCTCCCATTCCCACCGTTATCAAGGCGGACGGTCTTGCGCTCGGTAAGGGCGTTATCATCGCGCAGACGAGAGAAGAAGCCGTTGATGCGATCCATTCCATGATGGAAGACAAGGTGTTCGGCGCTTCGGGCAGCCGTGTCGTCATTGAAGAATTTCTCACGGGTCCCGAGGTTTCCGTCCTTTCCTTCACGGACGGCAACGTCGTCATTCCGATGATCTCCTCTATGGACCACAAGCGCGCAGGCGATAACGATACCGGTCTGAATACAGGCGGCATGGGCACGATCGCTCCCAACCCCTATTACACAGAAGAGATCGCCAAGGAATGCATGGAGACCATCTTCCTTCCCACCATCCATGCGATGAACAAGGAAGGCAGAACCTTTAAGGGTTGTCTCTATTTCGGTCTGATGCTCACACCGAACGGTCCTCGCGTGATCGAATACAACTGCCGTTTCGGCGATCCCGAAACACAGGTCGTTCTCCCGCTTCTCGAAAGCGACCTTCTCACCATCATGCAGGCGACTGCAAACGGCACGCTTGCTGAAACCGAAGTGAAATTCTCGAATGGCGCTGCTTGCTGTGTCATTATGGCATCTAAGGGTTATCCTTCTAAGTATGAAAGCGGATGCCCCATGACGCTCCCCGCAGACGATGAAACAGGTTTTATTTACGTTGCAGGCGCAAAGCAGACAGAAACAGGTCTTGTCAGCGCAGGCGGACGTGTACTTGGCGTTACCGCAACAGCAGACACGCTGGAAGAAGCCATCAAAAAGGCTTATAAGAAGGTGGAATCCGTTGATTTCGCAAATGGCTTCTACCGTCATGACATCGGCGCACGCGCCCTTGCCGCAAAAAAATGATGTAAAATTTCCTATATAACGAAGAAAGGAATGATTACCCATGGTATTTAGAGTTTACGTTGAAAAGAAAAAAGAGCTTGCAGGCGAAGCCCGTTCGCTCCTTTCCGATCTCCGCGGTCTTCTCGGCATCGAATCCTTGGAGAGCATCCGCATTTTGAACCGTTACGACGTGGAAAACATCGAAGCAGGTCTTTTTGAATCCTGCAAGAAGAATGTTTTCTCCGAACCGCAGATCGATATCGTTACCGACGATATCCCCGCAGGCGCAGACGTTGTTTTCGCTGCGGAATATCTCCCCGGTCAGTTTGACCAGAGAGCAGACTCCGCGGCACAGTGCATCCAGATCATCTCCGAGGGCGACCGTCCTACCGTTCGCACCGCAAAGGTCTACCTCTTGAACGGTAAGCTTTCCGATGAAGATATTGCTCGCGTAAAGAAATACGTGATCAACCCTGTGGAATGCCGCGAAGCAACACTCGACCTTCCCACGACCTTGAAGCCCGAATATGATATTCCCACCTCTGTTGCGACACTCGACGGCTTTATCGACCTTGACAAGGACGGCCTTGCCGCACTCATCAAGGAAATGGGTCTTGCAATGGACGAGGGCGATATCGCGTTCTGCCAGGACTACTTCAAGAAGGAAGGCAGAAACCCCACCATCACCGAGATCAAGATGATCGATACCTACTGGTCTGACCACTGCCGTCATACCACGTTCAATACCACCATCGATAGCGTAAAATTCGAGGACGAGCTTCTTGAAAAGACCTATCAGGAATATCTCGATACCCGCAAGGCGCTCGGCAGAACCAAGCCCATCAATCTCATGGACATTGGTACGCTCGCCGCAAAGGCGCTCAAAAAAGCAGGCAAGCTCACAAAGCTTGACGAATCCGAAGAGATCAACGCTTGCACCGTTAAGATCGAAGTAGAGATCGACGGCAAGAAAGAGCCTTGGCTCCTTCTCTTCAAGAATGAAACACACAACCATCCGACTGAGATCGAACCCTTCGGCGGTGCGGCTACCTGTATCGGCGGCGCGATCCGCGACCCGCTTTCCGGCCGTTCCTATGTTTACGCGGCTATGCGTATCACCGGCGGCTCCGATCCTCTCGTTCCCGTTTCCGAAACCATCCCCGGTAAGCTTCCTCAGCGTAAGATCGTAACCACCGCGGCGGCTGGTTATTCTTCCTACGGTAACCAGATCGGTCTTGCAACAGGTCAGGTCGACGAGCTTTACCACGATGGCTACATCGCAAAGCACATGGAGATCGGTGCAGTTGTCGGTGCGGCTCCCGAAAAGAACGTTCGCCGCGAATGCCCTGAAGATGGCGACGTTGTCATCCTTCTCGGCGGTAGAACAGGCCGCGACGGTTGCGGCGGTGCAACAGGTTCTTCCAAATCCCACAACCTCGAATCCCTTGAATCCTGCGGCGCAGAGGTTCAGAAGGGTAATGCTCCCGAAGAAAGAAAGCTCCAGAGACTTTTCCGCAACTACGAAGCTTGCCGTATGATCAAGCGTTGTAACGACTTTGGTGCAGGCGGTGTTTCCGTTGCCATCGGCGAGCTTGCAGACGGTCTGAAAATTGACCTCAATGCTGTTCCGAAGAAATACGAAGGTCTTGACGGCACAGAGCTTGCCATTTCCGAATCTCAGGAAAGAATGGCAGTTGTTGTCGAAGCAAAGGATGCTGCTCGTTTCATGGAACTCGCTGACAGCGAAAACCTTGAAGCGACCGTCGTTGCGACCGTAACGGCTGACCCCAGACTCGTAATGAGCTGGAACGGCGTGAATATCGTTGATATCTCCCGTGAGTTCCTCAACTCCAACGGCGCAGAAAAACACATCGATATCGCTCCTGCATCCCTTGAACTCTATGAAAAAGAAATCGGCGACGATTTCGTAAAAGAATGCGAAGCTGTGGCATCTGACCTCAACGTTTGCTCCAAGCGCGGTCTTTCCGAACGCTTCGACTCCACCATCGGCGCAGGCACTGTCCTTATGCCTTTCGGCGGTAAATATCAGCTTACACCTATTCAGGCAATGGCAAACAAGATCTCCGTGGAAAAGGGTCATACAGACGATTGCTCTCTTATGGCTTGGGGTTATAACCCGATGATCGCAGAAAAGAGCCCCTATCACGGCGCTTATCTCGCGGTTGTGGAATCCGTTTCCAAGCTTATTGCAACAGGCGCGAAGTTTGAAGACGTATACCTCACCTTCCAGGAATATTTTGAAAAGCCTCTCCGTGATCCCAAGCGTTGGGGCAAACCCCTTGCAGCGCTCCTCGGTGCTTTCAAGGCACAGATGGATCTCGGTATCGCGGCGATCGGCGGTAAGGACTCCATGAGCGGTTCCTTTGAAAAGATCGACGTTCCTCCGACACTCGTTTCCTTTGCGGTTACAACCGAAAAGACCTCCACCATCACCTCCGGTGAATTCAAGGGCGCAGGTCATAAGGTCGTTATCCTCAAGCCCGAATACGATAAGAACGGTCTTCCTACTCCCGCAAGCCTCCTTGCAAACTTCGACGTGGTTACAAGCCTCATGAGAAGCGGTAAGGCTGTTGCGGTCTATACACCTACCTTCGGCGGTGTTGCAGAAGCGGTTATGAAGATGAGCTTCGGTAACGGCATTGGCTTTACCTATGACGATGCAGTTTCCATGAAGGATATCTTCGGTCATGCTTACGGCGCGTTTGTCATCGAGCTTGCTTCCGATGAAAACGTAGGCACCGTTCTCGGTACAACAACAGAAGCTCCTGTTATCTCCTATAAGGGTAATGAAGTTTCCCTCGATAAGCTCCTCGGCGCTTACGAAGGCAAGCTCGAACCCGTATATTCCTGCAATATCCCCATGAAGAATGAAGAGATCCCTGCTTACGCATACGATAAGGGTACGGTTTGCGCCGCTCCTATGGTAAGATGCGCAAAACCCAAGGTCCTCATTCCCGTATTCCCCGGCACAAACTGCGAATACGATACCGCAAAGGCATTTGCTGATGCAGGTGCAGAACCCGAGATCTTCGTAATCAATAACCTTACAGCTAAGGGCGTTGCGGCTTCCGCAGATTCCTTTGCAAAGAAGATCGGCGATTCCCAGATCATCTTCATCCCCGGCGGCTTCTCCGGCGGCGACGAACCCGATGGTTCCGGTAAATTCATCACCGCGTTCTTCCGTAATGCTAAGGTAAAGGATGCGACCACAGACCTTCTCGACGTTCGCGGCGGTCTTATGGCAGGTATCTGTAACGGCTTCCAGGCGCTCATCAAGCTCGGTCTTGTTCCTTACGGCAAGATCGTGGACGCTGACGAAAACGCTCCTACTCTTACTTATAACATCATCGCACGCCACCAGTCCCGTCTTGTCAGAACTCGTATCTGCTCCAACAAGTCTCCTTGGCTCTCTGAGGTGAACGTTGGCGATATCATCTCCGTTCCGATCTCTCACGGTGAAGGTCGTTTCCTTGCTTCCGATGAGATCGTAGCTGAACTTGCGGCAAACGGTCAGATCGCAACACAGTATGTGGATATGAACGGCAACCCCACTTATGACGTACACTTCAACCCCAACGGCTCTGTGATGGCGATCGAAGGTATCACATCTCCCGACGGTCGTGTATTCGGTAAGATGGGCCACTCCGAACGTATCGGCAGCGGTCTCTACCGCAACGTGGACGGTAACTACGATATCGGTATGTTCCGTGCGGCTGTGAAGTTCTTTAAGGGCTAATTTACATCTTATATAGACAAAAACCGTTGCACCCTTGGGTGCAACGGTTTTTTTGTTATGACGAAAAAAATGGTTCGGTGGCAACTCGTTGTTTATTTTTCGCAAAGGATCATAGCGGGTGCATGGAATTTGCCATCCTCTTTGCGCATGGAGATGGGATAAATTTCATCATTTGCAAGAAAGAGCATTTCCATGGCATCTCTTGCGGGGAAATATCGCATATATTCCAGATAATCCCAAACGTGAGCGGGTGGGTCTATCTTGTTTGCGCGAAGATGTGCTTCAAGCTCTTTGCCGATGACCGCGAGTATACGTTTCGTCGTTTGACCGAGAAGGACGAGAAAAGCTTTCTCGTCCTCTTCTTTGAAAAACGGAATGGCAAGACGAAGTCCGTCTTCCGTTTTTTCAAGAATATCGATCTCAATGAGATTTGGGATCACGTCAAGGTCAATGGTTTCCAAGTTTTCCCCATTTTTCTGCGCGATGTCATAAAGAAGCTTTTCCAAACGAATATTGGGATTAAACTGATAGGTTTCATGCGTCTGACCAAGGTGGGAGCTGTAATCTGAAAGCGTGTATTGCTTGCCATTGATGGTGCTTTTGCGCTGATATTTGCCCGAAATATAATACGCTTGGCGTTCGATATCCTTGTTTTCGGGGTGTACGTGTCCCATCGCGTGCCAAGAGCCGTTGTGTGGACGCTTGGTGTTGCTTGTGGTCGGTTTTTCTTGATAGATCTGTTTTTCCGTTTCTAAAATGACACCGCGAAATACTTCAAGACCGAAAAAGGAAAGCGCGCTTCGTTTTACGGTATCGGGCTCGTTTGCGAGATATGGCTCTTTGAGAAGCGCTTCAAAGGCTTCCTTGAGGACTCCGTCAACCTTGCTTCGATGCATATTCACGAAGGCTTTTTGCGCTTCAAATCGGGTTTCCGCATCTTCGGGGAAGTGCATGATAAAGCGCGTGCTGTATTTTCCGCCTTCGCTGACCTGCATCAGCTCTGCTTGGACGAGCTTATCCAGCGCGGATTCCACATAACAGGCGGCAACGCCGAGCGTTTTGGCGATCTCCACGGCGGTAAGCGGTTTTTTATACGCGCAAATGAGGATGTTTTGCATCAAGAGGTCGCGTTGATAGCAAAACGGACTGCTATCCCATCCCGGCGACCCGCAAATGCCGATATTCATGGTTTGGGGTTCGTAGCTTGGTGTATCGAAATTTTTCATAGTAAGACCCTTTCTGAGCGTTTTTCTTCCCGTATCCAAACGGCTTTTGACCGTGCCTTGCGGTAAAGAAAGCGCGTCTGCGATGCTTTCAACGGATTCTCCCTTGAAATAAAACCGTACGATGGCTTCCCGATATTTCTTTGCAAGAAAGGCGATCTCACGGCGAAGCTCTTCTGCTTCTTCTCTCGAAATCAGTGTTTCCTCGGCGCTTTTTTCGTCGGATGCCAGCATATACAAGCTCTCGTCGTCGATGGACATGACGATTGTGCCGTATTTTTGGCGCAGACGTGCATGGAAAATGTTTTCCATCGTTTGCATGAGATAGGCTTCTGCGTTTTCAATGACCGTTCCCTTGGCTTCGGCACGCAGAGCGGCAAGCACCGCTTCGCTGACAAGGTCGGCGGCGTCTTGGTCATTTCCCGTTTTGTATGCCGCGGTACGCATGAGTCTTGGAAACAGAGATTCGATCGGCAGATTGGTTTTTTGCATGGTGTCCTCCGTTTTGGATTTGTGATTTGAAAGCTTTCACTTTGATAGTCGGAAAAACGGGGCTTGGGGTCGATGATTTTTGAAAAAATTGAAAATTTATTCTTCAATGGCAACAAATTCGGGAGAGAAGACTTTTTCGACATTGTATTCCACGATGCCAAAATCGAAGCGTGTCATGAGATTTTTGGCGGCTTTGCTTTTGCTTACGATCTCTTCAATGACGGGGGCAAATGTACCAAGCATTTCGCGTCCGGTCGGCTCTTCCGTGAATCTCACGATGGTTTTTGTGTTGTGGAAAAAGAATTTAATGTGGCGTACGCTCGAAGTTTCGAGGAAATAGATCGAGAGCTTGAAAACGGGGATATCATCCTCGTTTTTTGTCATTTTGCCAATGGAAGCGGCGTAAAAATGCTCTCCGTTTTCCATGAAATCAAAATAACAAGCGTTCCCGTTTGGAGAAAAGGGAATACGAATGGTTTCTTTCTCCTTGGTGAAAACGGCTTCAAAGATGTTTTCCCGTGCTTCAAAACGGATGCGTTCGATGCCTTCGGCATAATTTCCATGAAAAAGACTCATGATGACGGGCAAAATACCGACGTTTTTCGCATCGATGCGATAGCTCTTTTGGGCGAGGGCTGAGAAGGCGGCAAGCTGCTTTTTGTTTTCCGTTCTGCCGGTTATGGGAGGCAGGGAAAGGGCAGTGCTATGCAACATAAGCGCGGCGTGCGCTCGGCGCGCGGGCTTTCGCGCTTCCTTTTCGGGATGAAAGCCTTCGCCGAAATATTTTTCGATGAGATCCATGAGCTTGCCGTTCGGGAAAAACTCGGCGTTTCCGCTGTAAAGTGCGATCGCCATTTTGATATCGGGAAAGACGATAAGGTTTTGTCCGAGCATGCCGTTGAATTGATAAGAGTCGGGGCGGATGCTGCGCCAAACGTGAAAGCCGTAACCATGCTTGCAGGATGGCTCAGGGGTGTCGATCTGCTTTTTTGTCATTTCCGATATCCATTCCTCGGAAATGAGGCGTTTTCCATTCCAAATGCCGCCCTGTAGAAAAAGCTTTGCGAATTTCATGAGGTCTTCGATCTTCATGTAAAGTCCCCAACCGCCTTTTGTGATCCCCTTGGGACATTTTTCCCAGAAGATCTCCGTGATGCCCATCGGATGAAATACGCGCTCGGAAAGGATATCAAACATATCTTTTCCTGTGCGCTCGCGGATACAAGCGGAGAGCATATAGGAATTCATGCTGTTATACATAAATTTCGTTCCGGGGGGATTCTTGATGCTTGCGCCGAAATAGCCCTCGATCCAATCTTCGGAAAGTGCGCTTCCGACCTCGTTGAAGGCTACGCAGGCACTCATATCCAGAAGCGTGCGGATGGTGATATCCTTTTGGCGTACGAGGTCGAGATTGAAGGCACGCTTGGGAAAGATATCGGTGAGCTTATCATCGAGAGAAAGGACGCCGTTATCTACCATAAGACCCACGGCAAGCGCGGTAATGCTTTTGCAAAGAGAGTGGCTGACGTGCCATGTGTCGCTGTGATACGGGTAAAAATCCGTTTCGAGGATGATCTTTTCATCTTTCATGATCATGAGCGAATGCGGATGCAGCTCCGCCATTTTTTCGTATTCCTCTAAAAAGCGCAAAAGGTATGTGCTGGAAATGCCAACGGATTCAGGCGCGGCGCGCTCAAATGGCTCCGAGATGGGAAGATGGGCAGGAGAGGAGCTTTTTGCGATCGGCGCGTTTTCAGAAATGAGTGATTTGCGGTCGTTTATAAATTTTGTCAGAAAAGTTACCGCTTTTTTATACATAATAATATCCATAAACACTTTCCTTTTTCAAAAAAATGTGATATCATATACTATGATAGTGATTTGATTATCTCCATTATATCTTTTTTATAATAGAAAATCAATGTAATTTTTGTAAACACATAGGAGGTATTTTTATGAGCTGGAGAACAGACCGCATCAATGAGCTTTATCATAAATCCAAGACCGTCGGTTTGACGGAAGAAGAAAAGGCTGAACAGAAAAAGCTCCGCGATGAATTCCGCGCGATCATTCGCGCGAATATGTCTCTTGATTTGAATAACACCGTGATTGAGCGTCCTGACGGTCAAAGAGAAAAATTGCAAAAGAAAGAAAAATAAATCCCAAAGCGGCGACTCGCCGCTTTGGATCGCTCACCGATTACAGCATCGATCTGAACGATCTTTCAAAGAAAAAAGGATCGCAAGCTTTCGCTTGCGATCCTTTTTTCTCTGTTTGGATCCGTCGATTCAGACGAACTTGAAAAATCCGTCAAGATCTTCGTCTTCGTGTTTGCACTGCAGATATGCGAAAAGCTTGTCCGGGAACAGCTTCTTGCGGAAAATGATCTGCTTCGTGCTGCGGTTCATAAAGAACACGAACAGAATGGAGGTAAACTGAGACCAAGTCATTTCATATTTGCCGCATTCGATCATGGAAAGACGGATACGGGAAATGCCGGTGCGGTTGCCGAATTCTGTCTGGGAAAGATAAAGCACCTTGCGGAGCGCGACCAAATTGTCTGCGAGAATTTCTTTGTACTCTTTGATTTCTTCCGGTGTGAGTACAACCATATTCGCATCGTATTTCATTGCTTTTTCCTCTCTTTTTCAAAAATATACAAAACATGATAATGAAAACTCACTCACGCGGGAATATTTTATCACAAACAAGTAATATTGTCAATGTCTTTTGTTGAATTTTGGCGAAAGTTGTTGCTTTGCAGAAGTTTGCGATTGATTCAAAATGATGCGCTTATATGGCATCTTTGATCTGTGAAAGCGGTTTTTCATAGATTTCTGAAAGTAATGCTTCGGCGCGTGCGGCGTTGCCCGTGAGATGGAGATATCCGAAGACCGCTTCCATGCCTGTTGCGCGAGAATATTCGGCGACGGTGGCGTGCTTGGGCTTTCCGTTTGCTTTATGATTGCGCCCAAGACGGTATGCGGCTTCTTCCTCGGGCGTTAAAAGCGGGAGCAGAATTTCCGTGAGTGCGCTTTGCATCGGGGCGCATACGAGCTTTTGTGCGGCGGCAGAAAGCCTGCCTGTGTTGGTAACGCCGGATGCGATCAGCTTTTTTCGCAGATAAAGTTCAATGACGGCATCTCCGATATAGGCGAGTGTTACGCCGTTATAATTGGTATCGAGCATGGCAGAGTCCCCTTAGTTTTCGGTTTCTTTTTTGTTGAAAACGAGCAATTTGCTTGTGATGTAGTTGATGATGACGACGGCGACGGAAATGATGAGCTTTGCGATGAATTCGTTCATATGCAAAAGTCCTGTGAGCAAGAAGTCGCCGACAAGAGAAAGAATGAGCGTCAGCACACGAGAGCCGACAAACTTCATGAACTGCGAAAAGCCTTCTTTTTTCGCAGTCTCAAATACGAAATATTTGCTTGCCCAATACGCAAAGAGCACGGCGCCTGCCCATGCGGCGGTGTATTCGATGGCGTTCGGAAAATAGCCGAAGAAGGGAAGCGAGGAAAGATCGGGAAGCAAAAAGACAAGGATCGTAAAAATGATCCAGTCTACGACGGTCGTGCCGCCGCCGACAAAAAGATACATGATCTGTTCCTTGTATTTTGCAAGATGCAACGCACCCAAGACGGCATCGATGATTTTATTGAGAAAACGGACGATAAGACCGCCGTCATTCTTTTTTTGTTCGGTTGATTTCAAGAGATGTGTCCTTTCTCGGGTCAAGTTCCCGTCTGGATTTCTTCCAGTGCTTTTTCAAATTCTTCTTTTGTAATGAGCATACGGATGGCTTCGAGGAGTGCGTTTGCGGAAAGATTGGTGGGGAGCTTTAATGCCGCGGCGAGTGCTTTTCTTCGTTTTTCGCTATCCTCTCTGCCCGAAAGCCCGAGGGCATACAGGTCGGCTTTGGTAAGCTCCATGCGGTCGGGAACACCGCCGTCGGCAAAGGGCTCAAGGGCTTTTGTCAGCCAATCAAGCTCCATGCCCTCTACACCGAGAAAGCCTTCCTTGGAGGGGGCATCCTTGCGTTTTTCCTTGCCTTTGATCTGCGGTGTGTAGATATGGATGACTTTTTCCTTCGGAAGCAGATTTCGCAGATGATTGCGGATGACAAGCCCTGCACCGTCGCTGTCGGTCAAAACGATGACGCCGCGTGCTTCGCCGAGACGGCGAATGAGCAGATTTTTTTCTTCCTTGGAAAAGATCCCGAAGCCGTCTGTCGTGATGATATTGGCTTTGACGATACGGGAAAGTTTGATCTTATCGTATTTTCCCTCAACGATGATGGGGCGAGAGATTTCAAGCATAAAAGGTCTCCATAACGTGTTAATATTTCGGGGCGGCGGTAACGGAATCGGCACTTCGCAGAGATTTTGGCGCGTAGATCTTCACGGCAAGCGTATCGAGCAGAAGCCAAGGATCTTGTGGTGTGCTTTTCAGCGCACGGTCGGTTTCATACGAAAGCTTGACCGCGTTTTCGATCACAGAAAGCGGTACTTTGGTGATGGATGAAAGATATTTGGTAACGCGGAAATCCTTCATTTTCATGGTTTTTGCGATATCGGCAGGAGAGAGCGCGGCTTCGCTTGCGGTCTTGATCATCAGCATATCCAAAAGGATGCGAGAAAGTCCTGCCAAGACGACGATAGGCTCCTCTCTTTTTTCGCGCGCGGCGTTCAGCACGGCGAGGATTTCGGTGAGCTTCCAGCTTTGTGCTGCATTCAGCATGGCAAAGGGAACTTCATCCTGTGCGCTCGGAACGGCGATTTTTAGAACGTCCTCATATTCGATGCGCGGGGGCTCACCGCCTTTGACGTATTTGGCGTAGCAGATGAGCTTTTCGATTTCAAAGGAAAGCGAGGTCATTCTGCCTGCGGTCAGGTCAACGAGTGCGCCTGCGGCTTCGTCGGTCATGAGGATGGTTTCTTTTGTGAAATGGCGCTTTGTCCACGAGAGCAGCTTCCCGCGCGGCTGTAGATCAAATTGGACCATTTTTGCCGAAGGAGAGAGCTTTTTATAAAGCGCACTCGTTTCAAATTTATAATCCGCTTCCAGCTCGTCTGCACGGCAATAGAGGATGCAGACCGTATCATCGGATTCATTGGCGCGTCGGAGCGCGGTTGCGAGAGCATCGAGCAGGTCCTTTGAAAGGGAAGCGGGCGCAAGATCGCTTGCCACGATGAGCTTTTTATCCTGCATCATGGGGATGGCTTGCACGGCATCGGCAAGGCGCGACATCGCTTCTTCCTTGGTTTGCACAGCAGGAGAAAAGGAGATCGGGAAATAATTGAAGATCTCAAGTCCTTCTTCCATGATGCTTTTATAAATTTCATCGCGGTAATGGCTTTTGAGGTAATCCTCTTCCCCGAAAAAGATATACGAGCCGAGAGCACCGTTTTTGATTTCAACGGCAAGCGCATCGGGGGTGAGGATGGCGCTTTTTGTTTGGGGTTTCTTTTCGGGCATGGGGACCTCCGTGGACGTTTTTTTAGCTGTTTTTCTTGTTGCAAGAAAAAGCGGATGAATGAAAAGGAAAAATATGGAAGTTTTCAACAATTCCCACATGGTTTTCCACAAAATGGTATCCGAGCCTTTCGGCTCGGATCTATTTTTCTTCGATTGCGGAAATGAGCATAGAAAGTGCGGTTTCGACCGTTTGGCGGCGTATCTCCTCGCGGCTGCCGTTAAAATGGTTCTCTCTGACGGAGATCACACCATTTTTGGAAGCCGTTGCAATATAGACAAGACCGACGGGCTTTGTAGGCGTTCCGCCGCCCGGTCCTGCAATTCCCGTTACGGAAACGGCAAAATCAACGGAGAGTGCACGCACAGCACCCATTGCCATCTGTGTTGCCGTTTCCTCGGACACGGCACCGACGGTCGAGAGCGTTTCGCTTTTGACACCGAGGAGTTTTTCCTTGATGCTATTGTCATAAGAAACGATACCACCCCAAAAAACGGACGATGCACCCGAAATATCGGTAACGGCGGCAGAAATGAGTCCTCCGGTACAGCTTTCCGCCGTACCGAAGGTGATGTTCTTTTCACGCGCAAGCGAGACGAGCTTTTCCGCAAGAGCGCTTTGGCTTAATAAAGCGGGTATTTTTCGCAAAGCTTGGTAACCTCTGCGCGGATATAATCTGCGCTGTTTTCAAAGTCTTTTGCGCAAAGACCGATGAGATGACCGATCACTTCGAAATCTTCTTCCTTAAGACCTCTGGTGGTAGCCGCAGGTGTACCAACACGGATACCGCTGGTTACGAACGGGCTCTGAGGATCGTCGGGGATCGCGTTCTTATTGACGGTGATATAAACCTCGTCAAGGCGCTTCTCGAGTTCTTTGCCTGTGATGTTCATCGGACGGAGGTCAACGAGAAGGAGGTGGTTATCGGTACCGCCGGAAACAAGGTCAAAGCCTTCTGCAAGGAGGGATTTTTCAAGCGCTTTTGCGTTCTTTACGATCTGCTGCTGATATTCCTTGAATTCGGGCTTGAGTGCTTCGCCGAAGCAAACTGCCTTAGCCGCGATGATGTGCATAAGAGGACCGCCCTGTGTGCCGGGGAAGATCGCCTTATCGATCTGCTTTGCAAGCTCAGCCTTGCAGAGGATCATACCGCCACGGGGACCGCGGAGGGTCTTGTGTGTCGTTGTGGTAACGATATCTGCGTAGGGAACGGGGTTCGGGTGAAGTCCTGCCGCAACAAGACCTGCGATGTGTGCCATATCGACCATGAAGTATGCGCCGACTTCCTTTGCGATCACGGAGATCTTTTCAAAGTCGATCGCACGTGCGTATGCGGAAGCACCTGCAACGATGAGCTTCGGCTTTGCTTCGAGCGCGATCTCGCGGAGCTTTTCATAATTGATCTTACCGTTTTCTGCGTCAACGCCGTAAGGAACGAAATTGAAGTAAGAGCCGGACATATTGACGGGAGAACCGTGAGTAAGGTGGCCGCCGTGCGCGAGGTTCATGCCGAGAACGGTGTCGCCGGGTTTCAAAAGTGCGAAATAAACGGCTGTGTTTGCCTGAGCGCCGCTATGAGGCTGTACGTTTGCGTGTTCTGCGCCGAAAAGCTTGCAAGCGCGTTCTCTTGCGATATTTTCCACGATGTCAACACATTCGCAACCGCCGTAGTAACGCTTGCCGGGATAGCCTTCTGCATATTTGTTGGTGAGTACGCTGCCCATTGCTGCCATGACCGCTTCGGTAACGATGTTTTCGGAAGCGATAAGCTCGATGCCGCGTCTCTGACGAGCAAGCTCAAGGCCCATTGCTTCGCCAACTTCTTTGTCATAATCTGTGATAAACTTGATGTTGTTGTCTACCATAATGTTTTCTCCATTCCGCCGTTTCTTTTTTTGAAAACGGCAAACATATTTTAGCGTTAAGGAGTTTCTCCTTTTTACTATATCAAAATTATTATATCATAAAAATTTTTATACTGCAATAGGGGAAATGCTTACTTTTTTCTTTTTCAAGGAAAAAATATGCGCTTTTTTGTGTGAAAGGAAAAGTATATTTCCAAGTCAAAAGAAAAAGTTCTTGAACTCTTGCAATACGGGGAATCCTATGGTATAATATAACTTATCGAACTATAATCATTTTGAAGAAAACCAACGCTTTTATATCAAAAATTGCCGATCAAAGTATTTGTCATCGGAAATATCGCAATTTTTTGATTGATAAAAGAAAAAGTTGATAGATATATAAAAATATACTTTTGATGAAAGGTATTCAATATATGAACAGACAGGAGAAAATCCGAAATTTTTCCATTATTGCCCATATTGACCACGGCAAAAGTACCCTTGCCGATCGTCTTTTGGAAGCGACGAAAAGCGTTTCCACAAGAGAGATGGAAGAACAGCTTCTTGACAATATGGACATCGAAAGAGAGCGCGGTATCACCATCAAGGCGCGTGCTGTCAAAGTAAATTATCAGGCGAAGGATGGCGAGGTCTATGAGCTCAATCTCATCGACACTCCCGGACACGTCGACTTTAACTATGAGGTTTCCCGTTCGCTCGGCGCTTGTGAGGGCGCACTTCTCGTTGTCGATGCCACACAGGGCATCGAAGCCCAGACCTTGGCAAACACCTATCTTGCGCTTGAAAATGACCTCGAGATCATTCCCGTCGTCAATAAGATCGACCTTCCCAGCGCTGATATCGAGGGTGTTCGCCATGAGATCGAAGAGGTCATCGGTATTCCTGCGGAGGATTGTCCTGCCGTTTCCGCAAAAACAGGTCTCAATATCGAGGACGTTCTGGAAAAGATCGTTACCGATATTCCTGCACCGAGCGGAGATGAGGATGCGCCTCTCAAGGCTTTGATTTTCGACTCTTATTACGATTCCTATCGCGGTGTCGTCGTTTACGTTCGCGTTGCGGATGGCTCCGTCCGCGAGGGAACGAAGATCAAAATGATGAATACGGGCGCAGAATTTGACGTCGTTGAGGTCGGTTATATGTCGGCGTTTGGTCTTATGCCTGCGACAGAGCTTCGTGCAGGCGAGGTTGGTTATATCACCGCCAGCATCAAGAGCGTTGCCGATACCCGTGTCGGTGATACCGTAACCGAGGTAGACAACGAAACATCTGACCCCTATCCCGACTTCAAGGAAGCGCTTCCGATGGTCTACGCAGGTATCTATCCTGCAGACGGCGCGAAATATCCCGATCTGCGCGATGCGCTCGAAAAGCTCCAGCTCAACGACGCGGCGCTCACTTTCGAACCCGAAACGAGTATCGCGCTCGGCTTTGGCTTCCGTTGCGGATTCCTCGGACTTTTGCATATGGAGATCATCGCAGAGCGTTTGGAACGAGAATTCAATCTCGACCTCGTTACGACCGCGCCCAGCGTAATTTATAAGGTAACCTACCGAAACGGCGAGGTCAAATATATCGATAACCCTGCAAACTATCCCAGCCCCGATGAGATATCCATCGCGGAAGAGCCCATCGTTAAGGGCAATATCATCACGCCCACCGATTATATGGGCGGTATCATGGAGCTTTGTAAGGAACGCCGCGGTATCTTCATCGATATGAAGTATCTCGATAAATCCCGCGTGGAGCTTCATTATATCCTCCCTCTCAACGAGATCATCTATGACTTCTTTGACGCGCTGAAGAGCCGAAGCAAGGGCTACGCTTCTCTTGACTATGAGCTTGACGGCTACAAGGAAAGCAAGCTCGTGAAGCTTGAGATCCTTTTGAACCTTGAGGTCGTGGACGCGCTTTCGTTCATCGTTCATGCGGACAAGGCGTATGCGAGAGGACGTAAGATCGCAGAATCTCTCAAGGAAAACATTCCGCGCCAGCTTTTTGAAGTGCCGATCCAGGCGGCTGTCGGCGGACGCGTCATCGCACGCGAGACCGTCAAGGCCATGCGCAAGGACGTGCTTGCGAAATGCTACGGCGGTGATATCACCCGTAAAAAGAAGCTTCTTGAAAAACAAAAAGAAGGTAAAAAGAAGATGCGTAAGCTC
>JBGVLA010000148.1:0-2177 GCA_045124015.1 Eubacteriales bacterium
TGCGGATTTCCTCTTCATAGACATCGTATTCGTAGCGCAGACAGCACATGAGTCTGCCGCAGGTGCCGGAGATCTTTGCGGAGTTGAGCGACAGGTTCTGTTCCTTTGCCATCTTGATGGAGACCTGAACAAAATCATCAAGGAATTTCTTACAGCAAAAAGGTCTGCCGCAAACACCGAGTCCGCCGATCAACTTGGTCTCGTCGCGAATACCGATCTGTCGAAGCTCGATTCTCGTTCTGAAAACGGAAGCGAGACTTTTTACAAGCTCACGGAAGTCAACGCGTCCGTCGGCTGTGAAATAGAAAAGAAGCTTACTGTTATCGAACGTATATTCCACATCCACAAGCTTCATTTCCAGCTTATGCTCCGCAATTTTTTCAAGACAGATCTTTGCCGCGTCTTTTTCCTTGCGTTTATTCTCTTCGTAGATCTTATCGTCCTCTTCGGTTGCGATACGGATCACGGGACGGAGAGGCAACACGACGTCCTTTTCGCCGACAACGCGATTGGGAATGGCGACCGTACCATATTCAATACCGCGCGCAGTTTCCACGATCGCATGATCATTTTCTGCGATCTGCAAGCCTTGAGGGTCGAAATAATAAATCTTTCCCGTGGTCTTAAAACGAATACCGACGATCTCATAAGTTTTGGTCTCCGCAGGCTCTGCATCCGCAACCTGTTCATCCGCGTCATTCTGTACCGTTTCTTTGATTTTATCTTCTGTTTCAAACATGAAATCTAATCCTCGCTATTTATCTATCTATGTTAAACCGCCTTCCAAAGCGTCATTGCCAAAACGGCGGCAGAAAGCGGAAGGCTTGTATTGAATTGCATATCTGCGCGTACGGCATCGATTGCCGCAAAGGATCTCGTGATCGTATCCGTCGAAAGAAAAAGAGAATGCTTTTCTGCTTCTTCCTGTGTAAAAAAATGAAGCGGTGCTTCATCCGCGTGTTGGATACGCGCAAGATCACCGTACGCCGATATCAAATATTTCGTCAATGCATCAAGCGCTTCTCTGGAGGAAGCGAAATCTCCGATGCTTTTCAAAAAGTCAAAATAGGAAATGCCTCGATTTTTGGAGACCTGCATTTCCACGATTCGTTTCGCTGCGGTATACGCAGAAAATTCCGTATCTCCCGATGACAGAAGCGCTGTAAGACGGCCAATGGAGCCCCCCGCCATTCTTGCGGCAAAGCCAAGCTTTTCGTCGTCATCAGCACCCTCAAGCATATGCTTTTTGGCGTAATCCCACAAATGCGCCTCATCAAAAACCTCAAGCGATATCTTTTGTGCGCGTGAACGGACCGTTGAAAGGAGCGACAGACTATTCTCACAAAGAAGCATCATATAGACACCCAGCGGCGGCTCTTCGATGATCTTGAGCAAGGCATTTTGCGCCTGCGGCGTGATCCTGTCTGCTTCATCAAAAATATACATTTTGAAATTCAGCTCCGATGGCGTCAGATAAACGGAAGCACAAAAATCGCGCGTCGCATCGACACCGATAGTCTTTTTGCCCTCCTCTCGGGTGAGCGTCATCACGTCGGGAGAATTCCCCTCCATGATCCTTCGGCATTTCGCGTCGCGCTCTTCACTCTCCTTTTCCGATGAAAAGGCAAGCGCTGCCGCGAGAAGCTTCGCAAAAGTTTTTTTGCCGCTTCCCGCGGGAGCTTCCAAAATATAAGCATGAGAACACTTTCCCTCTTCGATCAGGGAAGAAAAATAGGCCTTCTGTCGTTCGTTTCCGTAAAAGTCTTCGAGAAATCTCATCAGAAGGAGATGAATTTTTCAACGTCAAGAATAAAGACCGTAGCACCGCCTACGTTGACATCCGTATTCATCGCCGCAAAAGAGCCAGCAGCACCGATCGGCATGGTATTCGGAATGCTCTTGACGCGTCTCTTACTGTGTGCCTTGATGATCTCAAGCGCACGTTCTACTCTCTCGTCATCTACACCGAGGAAGAACGTAGAGTTTCCGTTGAGAAGGAAACCACCTGTAGAAGAGATCTTGGTGATCTGATATCCTTCAGCAGTAAGACCGGTATTCACAAAGTGCGCATCATCATTGTTTACAATCGCAATAATCAATTTCATAAAACAGTCCTCCGGACAAAATTTTAATAGTTCATTATTATTATAGCAAAGATGTCTGCTTTTGTCAACGAA
>JBGVLA010000149.1:0-6578 GCA_045124015.1 Eubacteriales bacterium
TCTGATCGTTCCCGAGGTCAACCCCGGGGACGTGAAGAACCACAAGGGTATCATCTCCAACCCCAACTGCTCCACCATCGTTTCTCTCGTTGCGGTAAACGCACTCAATCAGATCTCTCCCATCAAGGCAATGACCGTTTCCACCTATCAGGCAGTCTCCGGTGCAGGTGCCGGCGGTCCCGTTGAACTTAAAAGCCAGGTAGAAGCGATCGCAGAAGGCAAAGAGATCGAAAAGAAGATCTTCCCCTATCAGATCGCATATAACCTCATTCCTCAGATCGGCGATTTCACCGAAAACGGCTACACCACCGAAGAAATGAAGATGCAGAATGAAGGCAGAAAGATCATGCATCTGCCCGAGCTTCTCGTTGGTTGCACCTGCGTACGTGTTCCTGTATTCAGAAGCCACTCCATTTCCATCACACTCGCAACCGAAACGCCCATCTCTGTGGAAGAAGCAAGAAAAGCCATCGCAAACGCGGCAGGCTGCCGTCTTGTTGACGATCCCGCAAACAAGAGCTATCCGATGCCTCTCGACACCTCCGATCAGGATATCGTGTTCGTCGGCAGAATCCGCAAGGATCTGACCAATCCCAATGGCATCTCTCTCTGGTGCTGCGGCGACCAGGTTCGCAAGGGTGCTGCAACCAACACCATTCAGATCGCAGAGCTTCTCATTCAATAAGTCTATATAAGCGACATCGTTTCTCTTTTTCCAAGAGGAACGATGTCCTTTTTTCTTTTTGAAAAAATCGATGTACTTTTCTTGTCGGACAAGAAAAGATACCAAAAGAACATCTCCCCAATATAAAAACGGTACTTGTCAACACAAGTACCGTTTTTGATTTCGTTTTCAAGATTCTGACTGTTCCACGATCACATCATCGCGGTCAAAAGAAAAACCTCGAATCTGTGCCTTGGGTGCATCGTCGAGCATGTAGTTCACAACGTAAAATCTTTCCTCGGAAAGCTCGACCCAACCGCTATATCCCGTATCGGATTTCGGACTGCGGTCGTATGAAATCGGGAAAATTCGTGCGGAATGACCTTTTCGGGTCGTAGCAAGAGCGCTTTCTTTCGTGAAAAACGCGCCGAAAAGATTCTGTGTCCATGCGCCAAGCCAACCTCTTCCGCCCTGCATAAAGCGATAGGTCATAAGGAGATTGCCGCTCTTACATTTGCCGACCACGGGACGATGGCAAGCGTCGATATTGGTCTCGTATACGCCCTCCCATGTTGTGCCGTAGTCTTTGGAAATGGCTTTTAGACAGCAGATACCGAGCCCCGAATTTTCACGCATAAACGCAACGAGCGTGCCATTTTCGATCTCCACGATGCTGACCTCGCAAAGCTCATAGCGCGCGTCATTGGCAATGACGGTCTCCGTCCACGTTTTGCCGCCGTCATCGCTGTAATAACCATATTGCACGAGAACTCTCGTTTCGGGATCGCGTCTGTGAACACCGAAAATATGTCTGCCGTTTGAGAGAACTTGATATTTGTCGGGAACGATACCGAGGGCGGAAATGGTTTCGGGTGCGCCCCACGTTTCGCCTTCGTCGGTCGAGCGGAATACGTGCTGTACGCAATCCTTGAGCAGGTCTTCGTGTACGGTGCGGTCAAGGATATCGCAAATGATGACGATCTCTCCGTTTGGCAGGGTGGAGATACGGGGACAGTTATAAGCAAAATCTGCGCTTACGCGAGGCGTGAGCGCCTTTTTTTCGCCCCAAGTTTTACCCTCGTCGGTGCTTTCCGTATAAACGAGGCGCGAGCCGTCAAGGTCGCCGTGATGTGTACTTTCGCGGAACACGCAGATCAGCTTTCCGCTCGGTGTTTTCGTGATATCGGGGAAACATTCATAAACGCTGTCGTCGCGGGAAACGGTATATTGCTTCATAGGACTCTCCAATCTATATCGATTTATTTAGGGAGATGCTCGAGTGTTTTTTCTGCCAAAGCAGATATTTCGGATCTTGTCGCACCCGAGATGGTGGTATCCAAAATGCCGTGTGTGGGTGCTTTCCATTCCTCACCGATACCCTTTTCACCGAGGAGCATCCCAAGGATAGAGCCAACTGTCGCACCGTTGCAATCCGTATCGAAGCCCGTCTCTACAGACATACAGATGGATCTTCCGTAGTCATATTCCCCATAAAGGAGAGAAGCTACGACAACGAGCGCATTGGAAATGGTATGACACCATTCATGTCCGTCTCTGTCGTTCCACGTAGCGTGGATATCCGCAAACGCCTCCTCCTTGGAAACACCAGCATCGAAACGAGCAACGAGACGCACGATGGACTCATACAAGCGGGATGTTGCCGGGATCTCGGCAAGACCACCAAAGATCACATCCCTCATGTTATCCGTAACCGCCGCGCAAGCAAGCATAGCGGAAACGAACATTTCGCCGTAAATACCGTTCTTGACATGAGAAATAGAAGCGTCTCTCCACGCCATTTCCGCCGCCATTTCGGGATTGCCGGGATTGATATAACCGAAATAGTCGCCGCGGATCTGTGCGCCAATCCATTCACGGAAGGGGTTTTTGTAAATGGCGGAAACGGGAGGTTGATAGTTATTCGTGAAGTTGACGAGCGCGACCTTTTCCGCAGTGAAATAAGATGTCAGAGCCTGCTTTTCCTGCCAAGAAATGATCACATCGCGCGGTGTAAAGTCTCTGCCGTATGTTTCGATCACGTGCTGTGCAAGAACGACGTAGTTGGTATCGTCATCCCACGGCGCAAACTCGAGTTCATCCGCAAGACAGCTTGTACGGATTCCCTCTCTGTCAATATCCTTACGACAAATATAGCGTGTCATAGGGTAATTCCCCGAGGTCTTCAAGAAATCGGTAAGCTCTGCGTATTTCACGCCCTCCACGGGTTTCCCAAGCAAGCAACCGCAGATTCTGCCGTACCATGCACCGAGGATCTTTTCTCTCAAGGTATCCGCATCGGGCATTTTCTTTTCGAATGTATAAGGCTTACGAAGTGCCTTGATACCCTCAAGGTCAGAGGGCTCGTTGTAAGGATACCCCTCACGGGTCTCGGCATCTCTTACGATCTCATAAAGCACGTCCGCCATTTTCGCCTTGTATTCGCTGTTTTCCATATTCATGACTGCTTCAAAAAGCGCCTTGTATTGTTCGATATCAAGTCCTTCTTCAACGCTTTGACGATACTCCGTTTCAAGCAATTTGTGATATGCGATATCTCCGCATTTGAAGTTCGGTTTTGCACCTTTGATGTCTTTATATGCCATATTGCACATTCCCCTTTCGGAAATTATTTTAACGTGAGTTCGATGAAAGTAGAGCAGAATGCCCACATCTCGCCAGGAATATTAGAGTTTAATCACATCGAACTCACATGATTTTACAAAAACAGTATAGCAAAAATATGAAATTTGTCAAGAAAAATCGAAAAAAACGGCAGACGAAAAGTCTGCCGTTTGGGTATTATCTTATTTCTTATTGGATTTTACGATCGCTTCCCAAAGACCGTTGAGGTAGGTAGCGCCGAGTGCGCGGTCGTAAAGACCATAGCCGGGCATAGCCACTTCATCCCAGATCATACGACCGTGGTCGGGACGGATAGGACCGTCAAAGCCGATATCATAAAGCGCCTTCATGATCTCATACATATCGAACGTACCGTCGGAGGAAAGGTGAGCGGATTCTTCGAAGTTTGTGGGAGAATGGAATTTGAGGTTACGAACGTGAGCGAAATGAACTCTGCCCTTGAGGGAGCGGATCATATCGGGGAGGTCGTTGTTGAGGTTTGTACCGTAAGAGCCGGAGCAGAATGTTACGCCGTTATGGGGATCGTCTACCATCTTCATCATGCGGAGGATGTTTTCCTTGTTGATGATGATTCTGGGAAGACCGAATACGCTCCAAGCGGGATCGTCGGGGTGGATCGCCATCTTGATGTCATATTTGTTACATACGGGCATGATGGCTTCGAGGAAATATTTGAGGTTAGCAAAGAGGGTCTCGTCGTCAACGTCCTTGTAAAGTTCAAAGAGTTCTTTTACCTTTGCCATACGTTCGGGTTCCCAACCGGGCATAACGGTGCCGTTCATATCGGATGCGATGGAAGAGAACATATCTTCGGGATTGATGGCGTCAACGGCTTCCTGTGTGTAAGCAAGAACGGTAGAGCCGTCAGCGCGCTTTCTTGCAAGCTCGGTACGAGTCCAGTCGAATACGGGCATGAAGTTATAGCAAACCATGTGGATATCAGCCTGACCGAGTCTTTCGAGGGTGGTGATATAATTTGCGATGTGTTCGTCGCGCTTAGGACCTGCGGTCTTGATATCATCGCTGATGTTTACGCTTTCGATACCTTCTACTTTCAGTCCTGCGGCTTCAACTTCTGCTTTCATCGCAAGGATCTTGTCCATTTCCCATGCTTCACCGGGAACGGTATCATAAAGTGTGGTGATAACGCCGGTTACGCCGGGAATCTGGCGGATCTGCTTCAAGGTTACGGTATCATGACCTGTACCGTACCATCTGAGGGTCATTTTCATAGTATTTCTCCTTCTGCCGTTTGTTACGGCTTAAAAATTTTCTTTTTCATGGGGCGCTGCCCCAAACCCCGCCAAGGGACTAAGCCCCTTGGAACCCAATGTGGGGTAGTTGATATATTGGTAATACCTTGTAAGGCTCCCACGTTGGGGGAGCTGTCAGCGTAAGCTGACTGAGAGGGCAAAAACTGAAAGCAAAAAGCCTTCTCTGTCGCGCTTTACGCGCCACCTCCCTTTACGCAAGGAAGGCTCTTAGGCATCTTTTTCTTTTGTCAAGCTTCAGAGGATTTTTTGCAATCCTCAATCATGGCATTGAACTTTTTGGCAAATCTTCGCAACATGAAACTAGGAGAAGCCCAGCAAATACAAATGATAAAGCAAAGACTGCTCAAAACAGCACTTAACACAGAGGCAATACTGCCGCTTTTTATATTTGAAAAGCAAGTGCAAAATATCCCCAAGGAAAAAACGGCAAGCACAATAGACATCATTGCATCACTTTTGTATTCATATTGAATCATGGTCTTCTCGTTTTCATGGATCAGCTTACCGCGAATTTGATGGGGCATTTGGTATTCTCCGATACGCAAACCACCTCTTTGTCGATATTTTGGTGAATGGTATCCGATCTCAAATTCTCCGTTGGCATGGGCTTCGCCGTGCCAATACCATGAGAACTCTTTTTTGGATTCTTTCGCAAATGAAGTCGCTTCAAAATGGCGATAAAATGTTGAATAAAAAACATGGATAGGAATGATCCCATCGATCGTGATCGTTCTTACTTTACCCATAAAACCACCTCAAAACTCCAAAATCTCACTCAAAATATAATTGGAAATGAGCATACCACGTCTGGAAAGTCGATACCCCTCAGGCGTTTTTACGACAAACCGCCCTGCGATAAAGGGCGTGAGCTTTTTGCCATATCTCGCCTCGAAATCATCGTCAAAGCGCGCGTTGTATTCTGCGATATCGATACCGCGTCTTAGGCGGAAGCCGACCATGACGAACTGTGTGGCAAGATCTTCTTTCGAAGGCTCGCTTATTTCATCCAAAAGAAGCTCCGTATCCGTTGAATTCATGAGATAGCGCTCCACATCCTTGATATAAGAGAACATTTTGCCGTCAAAGAAGGAATACGCCGCAGGACCAAAGCTGAGATATTCTTCACATTTCCAGTATTTAAGATTATGGCGGCATTCCTTGCCCACCCTTGCAAAATTGCTGATCTCATATTGCGGATAGCCTGCGCTTTCCAAGGTCTTTGCCGCCGTGAGGTACATATGATATTGCGTATCCTCATCGGGAAGCATTCGCTGAATACGAGCATCTCTGCCGAACGGTGTTTCCGGCTCGATCTTAAGTCCATAGAAGGAAATATGCTCGGGATTCAGAGAAATGACATAAGAGATCGTATCGGCAAGCTTTTCGTTTGTTTGGCCCGGAAGTGCATACATGAGATCGATATTGATATTTTGAAAACCCTCCAAGCGCGCAAGCAAAAATGAATTTTCAAATTCCTCACGCGTATGGATACGGGAAAGCTTTCCAAGCTCCGCGTTATCCGCGCTTTGAAGCCCGATGGAAAGACGATTGATCCCTGCTTCTCGATACGCCGCAAGCTTTTCGCCGTCGAGCGTACCGGGATTGGCTTCCATAGAGATCTCCACGTCATCGGAAAGACGGAACGCCATGCGAAGCGCGGAAAGGATACGGGTCATTTCTTCTCCCGAAAGGATGGACGGCGTACCGCCGCCGATATATACGCTGTCAACGATATGATTTTTCGCCGCCGCGCGAAACGATCTGATCTGCGCTATCAAAGCGGAAACATACGCATCACGAAGCTCCATTTGCGTAACGGAATAAAAATCACAATACGCACATTTTCGTATACAAAACGGGATGTGAATATAAATACCAAGGCGTTTTTCCATAAAAACTCCGTTTTATTCGTCGTCGAGCTTGAGCACTGCCATAAAGGTTTCCGGCGGAACCTCGACAGAGCCGAGCTTACGCATCTTCTTTTTACCTTCTTTTTG
>JBGVLA010000150.1:0-6814 GCA_045124015.1 Eubacteriales bacterium
ATAACTGCAACACACCCGATATCGTATCCTATCGGACGGAGCTGATGGGACTTGCCGCGCTTTGGATCTATATTTTCCATGAATGGGTGCCTCTTGCGCCAAATATTCCCGTTTTGGGGTTCATCGAGGGCTTTATCAAGCAGATCGGATTTTTCGGTGTGGATATTTTCTTCCTTCTCTCGGGTATGGGGTTGATCTTTGCCATAGAAAAACATTCGCTTGCGACCTACTACAAGCGAAGATTTCTCCGCGTATTGCCGCCGTATCTCATCATGGCGGTCGTTTTGATGTTCGTGCAAAGTTGGACGTTTCCGCAATTTTTGAAAAATCTGCTCGGCATTACGTTTTTCACGGAAAATATGTATGCGCTTCTGTGGTTCGTTCCTGCCATCACGGTGTTATATCTCCTTTTTCCGCTTTATAATGTGATATTCAAAAGAATACCGAATCAAATCCTGCTGACGGTTGGAATGCTTGCGCTTTGGCTCGTGCTTTCGCTTCTTTTCAAAGATCATGTGCGCCTTGATCTTTTTGGATTTACGAATCGCATCCCCGTTTTTTTGGTCGGGGTTTTGCTGGGGCATCTGACAAAAGAAAAAACGCTTACGATCCCAAAATGGATGTGGGGTGTATTTCTTCTTATGTTCGTATTTGGACTTGCGACGGCATATCTTACAAACTACAAAGGAATGTATCTGCTCGTTCCCGTTTCCAACTGCTGTGTGCCGAATTTTTGCTTGGCGATCTCGTGGACGTTTCTTTTTACAAAGGGCATGAATCTGCTTGAACGATATTGTAAAATGCTCGGGAAGATTTTGCTGAAAGTGCTTTCTTTTTTCGGCGCGATGTCCTTGGAATTTTATTGTGTGCAGGAATTGGTTGGGGAAAAAATTAAGGCGGTTTTCATCGGCAAGGCGTGGGACAGCGCCACAAATCTCATGATGCTTCTCGGCGTTACCCTCTCAGCACTCCTTTTGCATTGCATTTGCAGAGGAATACAAACAGTGCTTACGAAAAAAGACTGATTCGAAGGAATCAGTCTTTTTTGAGTTTACCCCAAAGGATATACCCACCCTTGGTATTTTCGGAAATATACACGGTTTCCGCCTCTCTCGGAAATGAAAACACACTTCCCTTTTGCGCGGAAAGGATATAGTCGCCATAGCGGAAGAAGGAATCCTTTTCAAGCGCGTTCAGATAATCCTCCAGCACCCATTTCATGCGATACATGATCTCGGCGTGAGGCGCACCGACAAAGCGCAAATGCCAAGGCTCATAGTCCACCTTCGTACGCTTTTCGCCCCAAAGCGGATAGCGGATCACAAAACCGTGCTCATGCGCGTGCTTCGCCATCCATTTTCCCGTTTTTGACATGATGAATCGGCGCTGGGCATAGCCATCCACCTTGATATCCGCGACAAGACCCGAATGATGCTCACTTTCCCCCGGCTTTGCGGCGTAGGGATTGACACCGTAGATAGATGCTTGAAACGCAAGCGTGCGATACGTACTGGTAAAGAGGATTTTTTCTGCACAAGCCATTTCCGATGCTTCAAAAAGCGAGCGGAGATTTTCCACCGCCATGTGGGAAATTGCATGATTTTCCGCAAGCGTAAATAATTCTTCTGCACATTCCGTCTTGATGGGATGCGCCGCACTCACAAGGATCAAGGAATTTTGCGAAATGCAATCCGAAAGCGTCAGATTTTGCAGATTTTCGGGCGTATACGGCTGCAAAAGATGCTTTTCCTTGCGGCGCAGAAGATCGAAAAGTCCATATGTATAATCATATTTGATTTTCCGAAGAAATTTCAAAATTTTCGTTTTCATCGTGTTTCCTTTTCATGTACCGTTCTGGCGACATAAATCACCGCGATTTCTTTATACCCTGCTTCTTTTGCAAGAGAAACGAGCTTCGCCATCGTGCTTCCCGTCGTCATGACGTCATCGACGATCACAAGCTTGTCCTTCTCGCGGACAAACGATTTTTGGAGCGCATAGCTTTTTTCTGCGTTTTCTGCGCGTTCCGCAGCACTTAGATTTTTCTGCAATTCCGATTTTCGCGCATGGGTGAAGATATCCGCAAGCAGAACGTTTTTCTCGTCGGCAATGACACGTGCAAGCGCTTCCGCTTGGTCAAAGCCGTATTCCCGTACGCTTTTCGGCTTTCTCGGTGCAAATGTGATATCATAATCTGCAACATCCCCGAAAAGCGAAGCAAGCTCCTTTCCCAAGAACGCTTGAAGTGGTTTGAAATCTCGGCGTTTCAGCGTAAATATGATAGTCTTGGAAAGAGGATCGTCGTAAGCAAAGAGGTGCACTGCCCATGCGACTTCATGTTTGAGCTTTTCGGGCAGGCATGAACATACACTTTGCGGTTTTCCGCAGACGCGGCATGGACGGCGCTTCAATTTTTCATATTCAAGTCTGCATTTGGGACAAAACACGTCCTCTTTTGATTCCGTCAAAATCTCGCCGCAAAGCAGACATTTGCGAACAAAAAACATACGTTTGAAAAATTCAATCATACTGCGTCATCCAATATTCAAGCCCTGTATAGCGTTTGGTCTGGCGGTTATTGTCCGTCATCATATCGACAACAGAGCCATCTCCCACAAGAATCACCATTTGTTGCGCTCTTGTGATCGCCGTATAAAAGAGATTTCGCGTCAAAAGCTTGGGTGTGAAGCGATAGAGCGGAATCACGACGATGGGATATTCACTACCTTGGCTTTTATGCACCGTGATGGCATAGGCAAGCTCCAGTTCCTCCGTCATCATGAAATCATAGCTCGCCACTCTGCCGTCAAAATCGATAAGGAGCGTTTGCTCGGTCAAATTGATCTCCCGAATGATACCGATATCGCCGTTGAAGATGCCAAAGCCCTCGATTCCTGCTTTTATCCATGCGATATCGTAATTGTTTCGTGTTTGCATGACCTTATCGCCCTCGCGGAAGATGATCTCTCGTAGTTTTTTCTCTTTCACACCTGCTTTCGAAGGATTGATGGCTTCCTGCAAGGCAATATTGAGGATTTCCGTTCCATTCTGTCCTTTTCGAGAAGGCGTGATAACTTGGATACCATCATACACCGTCGCACCATAGGCACGAGGCAGACGCACCTTGCAAAGCCCCGCGATCACATTTGCCGTTTTTTCATCGGTTTCACAAGGCAAAAAGAAAAAGTCGCTGTCCTTTTTGGAAAGATCGATGTGCTCTCCGCGATTGACCATGTGCGCGTTGGTAACGATCAAGCTTTCCTGCGCTTGGCGGAAAATATGTGTCAGCTCCACGGAGGAAAAACGATCACTCAAAATGATATCGCGGAACACATATCCGGGACCAACGGGAGGCAACTGATTGGCATCGCCGATCATGACAAGTCTTGTCCCGGGACGCATCGCCCGTAAAAGCGCTTCCATCAAATAAAGATCGATCATCGAAGCTTCGTCGATGATGATAACATCTTCATCGAGCAGGTTGTTTTCATCGCGGTGGTAACGAATACCCTCCTCGGATTTACCATCCATTTCAAGCATACGGTGGATGGTCTTGGCTTCCATACCCGACACCTCGGAGAGACGCTTTGCGGCACGTCCCGTCGGGGTTGCGAGCGCAATTTCAAGTCCCATGCTTCGGAAAATACGAATGATCGCACGCACAACGGTCGTTTTACCCGTACCCGGGCCGCCCGTCAGCACGAAAACGGAGTTCTTGACCGCTTCCATGATGGCTTTTTTCTGCAAGGATTCATAGCGGATCCCATTTTCCAATTCCGCTTTTTCAATCAAAAAGTTCAGATTATCCACGTCGGAAAGATGATCCGTCATTTCGAGCGCATCCATTTTTGCGCAAATATATTTCTCTGCCTCGAATGCCTCAGGCAAATAGATACAAGAGCGACCGTTTATTTTTGCCATACGGAGCTTTTTGAGCATCACTTGTCTCGCAAGCTCGTCCTCCGCTTCCTCCTCGGTACAGCCGAGAAGCTTGAGTGCAGCAGGAATAAGCTTTTCCTGCGGCAGATAGACGTGTCCGTTCTGATTGAGATTGTACGAAAGCACGAACGCAAGCCCTGCCGCGATGCGTTCCTCCGAATTTTCACGAATACCGAGATCCTTAGCGATCATATCCGCTTTTTCAAAGCCGATCCCATGAATATTGCCGCAAAGGATATACGGATTTTCACGAATCATATCGATCGCACCCGTTCCCCATTTTTGATAGACCTTGACCGATGCGGACGGAGAAAGATATGCGCTGCAAAACATCATGACGTTTCGCATACCGAATTGGGTACGGAAGATCTCTCCGATATCTCTTGCTTTTCGCGCGGAAATACCGGGAATATCCGCAAGCCATTCCGGATGATTTTCCAAAACTTCAAGAGTATCATCACCATATTGCGCCACGATCTTTTTCGCTGTGGAAGGCCCGATACCGCGAATCGCACCTGAAGAAAGATATTTGAGGATCATATTTGCCGTTGCAGGAAGTTGCTTTTCATAAAATTCGACCTTGAATTGTCTGCCAAAGCTCGGGTGCATCACCCAGTTTCCAAGCGCGGAGATCGATTCCCCTTCGCAAAGATATGGCATGGAACCGACCAAAACGAAATATTCATCCGAAGGTGCCAAAAGCTCACAGACCGTATAGCCATTTTCTTCATTTTGATATATAATTTTTTCGATCATACCCTCGATGGAAAGCAATTCCTGCTCGTCTTTTTGTTCCATGAATCCACATCCTTTCTTTTATATCAATCGATAACTCAAATTTTTGTGCGTTCTGCGAAACCGCGCAACGATATCCAGCATTTCATCCTTATCGACGCTCTCCTTTTTGATATAAGCAATGACCGCCATCTGTTCTTCCGCCGCGGCAAGTGCCATGCGCAGATAATACTCCAAGGCATTTGCATCCGCAAAAACCTCGATCGCATCCGCTTTGCGGTTGCACGCCGATGCATCCAGCTCATGACGTGCGAACAAAATATATATCATGCGGAAAACATAATATAAAAAAGCCACGAGCAACGCGGCAATCAAAATTTCGAGTCCAAAATTCATAAAAGCCTCCGTTTCACATTGGGATATCCTATCATATGAAGCGAAGGCTTTCTTTGTTAAGAGATGCGTGGGAAAACTTTCTTACAAAAGTTTTCCCACAGAATAAAAATCACATTGTATATTCCCCAAATCAAAGTTTTTGAAAGGGGTTGCAGGGAGAACCTTTTTTACAAAAAAGGTTCTTCTGATCAAAGTCCGGCTTTCGCGCGAAGGACATCTGCAATATCGCGGCTTTCCCACTTCACGCCGAGATCTTCTCTGCCGAAATGACCGTAAGCAGAAAGGGGTGCATAGATCGGACGGCGAAGCTCGAAATAGTCAATGATCGCCGCAGGACGGAGGTCAACGGTCTCACGAACGATCTCCGCAATTCTTTCATCGGAGATTTTGCCTGTACCGAAGGTGTTAACGTGAACACAAAGAGGCTTTGCAACACCGATCGCATAAGAAACCTGTACTTCACATTTCTTAGCAAGTCCTGCCGCAACAACATTCTTTGCGCAGTAACGAGCGGCATAGCAAGCACTACGGTCAACCTTTGTCGGGTCCTTACCGGAGAACGCGCCGCCGCCATGTCTGCCGTAGCCGCCGTATGTATCAACGATGATCTTACGACCTGTAAGACCGCTATCACCCTGAGGACCGCCGATTACGAAACGACCGGTGGGGTTTACGAAGATCTCTGTGTTTTCGTCGATGAAGCTTGCAGGAACGACTGCCTTGATAACATGCTCGATGATATCAGCGCGAATCTGTTCGAGAGACACATCGGGGTCGTGCTGTGTGGAAACAACGACATTTTCAAGACGAACAGGTGTATCGCCATCATATTCAACGGTTACCTGAGTCTTGCCATCGGGACGAAGATAAGAAAGTGTGCCGTTTTTACGAACCTCGGTGAGTTTTTTTGCCATATTGCTTGCAAGCACATAACCAAGAGGCATAAGATTTTCGGTTTCATCACAAGCAAAACCAAACATCATACCCTGGTCGCCCGCACCTGTATCGTATTTGTCAGACTGTTCACCTGTTTTGGCTTCGATACATTTATCAACGCCCATAGCGATATCAGGGGATTGTGTGTGGATACGGTTTACGAATTCACAGGTGGAAGCGTTGAAACCGTATTCATCTTTGTCATAACCGATCTCTGCGATGGCATCGCGGACGGTCTTTTCATAATCAATATTGGCGGTCGTGGTGATCTCACCCATGACCATAACGAAATTGGTGGTTGCAGTGGTTTCGCAGGCAACACGAGCCATGGGGTCTGCCGCGAGAATCTTATCGATGACGGAATCGGAAATGCGGTCGCAAACTTTATCGGGATGTCCTTCTGTTACCGATTCGGTGGAAAAATACTTCTTTGCCATAATGAATCTCCTTTTTCATTTGAAATCTATTTTGGGAAACAATGTAAGCGAATGCAAAATAAAAACTCGCTTTCGTTTGTCCCGAAAGCGAGCATAGTTCAACAATAAACACTCATCTATCGGGATTTAGCACCTTGAAAAAACAGGTTGCCGGGCGTCATAGGGCCAGTCCCTCAGCCACTCTTGATAAGTACCAATCTATAATATCATGAAATTCTACAAATTTCAATAGTATTTTTCAAATATTTCAAAAATTTTAAGATTTTTTCAGCCATTTTCCTTTCAAAATCGGAGAAAGAGGCTTATAGATCAAAAATGTGATCGCCGCGCAAGCAATTCCCTTCACTGCCGTCAAAGGCATATTCACGATA
>JBGVLA010000151.1:0-4262 GCA_045124015.1 Eubacteriales bacterium
AAAATGGGTTTTTTATGTGCAATTGCGGAGGATTATTAGTCGATCGCCGAGTAAAACGGCGGCAATGCCTCTCATATCCGTGCGGCGGTCATTTGCGGAAACACCGTGATGGAGCATATCGCGGCGGGGATCGACCCCTCCTCGATCGCAAACGCGCCGTTTATCGCGCCGACGCTTTTCGGGGTATCTTACGATGCCGAGGAGATCGGGCTTCCGATGGCAAAGGGCGCGAGGATCTATTTTGCGCCTTGCTTTGCCTCTTACGTTGGCGGTGATATTGCGTGCGGTATGATCGCCACGGGGCTTGACAGGGAAGCGGACAACGTACTTTTTATCGATATCGGCACAAATGGAGAAATTGGACTTTCCACAAAGCAAGGACTTTATTTTTGTTCGGCGGCGGCAGGTCCTGCCTTTGAGGGCGCGCATATCGAATGTGGTATGGCGGGGACCGCAGGTGCGGTCAGCAGGGTCTATCTTGACGGCGACAAGATTTTATGGGAAACTGTTGACGGCAAAACGCCCTGTGGGATCTGCGGCTCGGGCATCATCGATGCGTGTGCCGTGATGCTGGATACGGGACTTCTCGACGAAACGGGCTGTATCATGGATGCAGACGAGGTCGAAGGATTTTCGGACTATCTTAGCGAGGACGACGATGGCAATGCCGTCTTCATGCTCGATAAGATCAACCATATATATATAACGGGCAAGGATATCCGCGAGATTCAGCTTGCCAAGGCGGCGATCGCGGCAGGTATCCGTACGCTTCTCGATAAAGCGAATCTTGAGATTTCCGATGTTTCGGCGGTCGTGCTTGCAGGGGGCTTTGGCTCACATATCCATGCGAAAAGCGCTTGCAGGATAGGACTTGTTCCGCGAGAGCTTGACGGAAAGATCACCTCCGTCGGCAACGTGGCAGGTGCGGGCGCGGTGGCGATCTTGCTTGGAAAAGAACCGCGAGAGTCCGCAAAAACGATCTGCGGAAAATCGGAATACGTTGAGCTTTCCTGTGATGCGTTTTTCATGGAGGCTTATATCGACGAAATGATGTTTGAGGAATAAGGAGGGGGAATATGGCTTCTGTCAAATGGACGCCAGCGCAATCGGACGCCATCTATGCGAGAGGAAAGTCCATCGCGGTTTCCGCGGCGGCAGGCTCGGGTAAAACGGCGGTCTTGACAAGGCGCATCATCGAGCGCGTTTGCGCAGAGGATGCAAGCGGAGATATTTCCAGAATCCTTGTCGTAACCTTTACAAAAGCGGCGGCATCGGAGCTTGTTTCCCGTATTTCTGACGCGCTCGCCGATGAGCTTGCCAAAAATCCTGCAAGCCGTCATATCCGCTCGCAAAGTCTGCTCGTTTCCTCCGCGCATATCAGCACGATCCACAGCTTTTGTCTGGACCTTATTCGTACGAACTTTCAAAAGCTCGATATCCCTGCTGATTTTTCCGCGGCAAACGAAGCGGAGATCGAACTTATGATGAAAAATATTGCGGAAGATCTGATCTCCGATTATTTTGAGGATGAGCTTCTGCCGCATGAAGAAAAGATAGAAGATTTTGCGTATTTTGCAGATACGTTTGGCGATATCGCAAGGACGGATAAGCTCGCGGAAACGATTATCGGGCTTTATAAGGCGCTTTCCTCCACGCTCGAATTTTTGGATCTACCGAAGCAATACGCAAGGGACGCCAAAAAAGCCGCAGAAAACGGCTTTGATGGCAGTGTTTGGGAAAGAACGCTCCGCGCTTATCTCATCGATTTTTTGAAGCATTACGAAAAGATTTATGAGGACGCGCTCTCGCATATCGACGACCACGACGAACTCAGCAAATACAGAAGCGTATTTGCCGATGAATTTGACGAGATAGAAACGCTTCTCCGTGATGCGGAAAAAGGCGAGCCTTACGCGGAGCTGTCGCGTCTTCTCGGAAATCATAAGAGCGCAAGACTTCCCGTCGTGCGCGGTGTCTCGGGCGATGGCAAGATGAACTTTTATAAGGAATCGCGCTCGGATTTCAACAAAGAACTCAAAAAGATTGGGGAAGAGTATTATTCTTATCGGGAAGAGGATTTGAAAGCGGCGCTTCTCGGTACGGCGAAGACCTTGGAGGCGCTTTCGATTTTTATGAATACCTTTGAGCGGCGGTTCAAGGACGAAAAACGCCGCCGCAGAATGATCACCTTTGCGGATATGGAGCGCTTGGCGCTTTCTCTTTTGTGGGACAGAGAACACGATGCGCCGACCGAACTTGCGTACTCCATGCAGGAAGCCTATGATGAAATTTATATCGACGAATATCAGGATACGAACGAGATTCAAGATAAGATATTCACGCTTGTTTCCAAGGAAAACAATCGCTTCAACGTAGGCGATATCAAGCAAAGCATTTATGCGTTCCGTGGGGCAGAGCCGACGATTTTCTCGGCGCTTCTCGATAGCCGCCCGAAATACACGAGCGAGGAAGAAAGCCCTGCCGTGAAGATCTATCTTTCCGAAAACTTCCGTTCTTCAGCGGAGATCCTTTCCTTTTGTAACGTGATTTTTGAAAAACTGATGAACGCTTCCGAGCCGAGATACGGAGAGGATGAACGCCTCAACTGCGGAAGCGGTAAGCACGCAACACTTCCCGAAGTGCATCTGATTCCCAAGCTCAGTGCGGAGGACGAGGAGGAGGATACGCTTCATGAAGCGGAATTCGTAGCTTCCGAGATTGCAAGGCTTCTGAAAAACGGAAAAAAGGCGGACGGCACGCCCGTCAGACCGTCGGATATCGTGATCTTGCTTCGCAGCACGTCCACGTCCTCGGCGGCGTATGAGGATGCTCTCAAAAAGCATGGGATACCATGCCGAAATGCGGCGGCGCTCTCGTTCTTTGAAAGTCCTGAGGTGCTTCTCATGCTGTCGCTTCTCAGCGCTATCGATAATCCATGGCGCGACGTGCCTCTTGCGGCGGCGCTCAAAAGTCCGCTCTATGGAGTAACGCTTGACGAGCTTATCTTCATTCGCAAGCATACGGGCGAGGGTCTTCTCATGGATGCACTCCGTAAATTTACGGAGGAAAAGGGCTTTGCCAAGGGTGAAAAATTCCTTTCCGATCTTGCAAAATACGCCGCGATGGCGTCAGAAATGCCTTGCGACGAGCTCCTTTGGCAGATCTACGGTGATACGGGGATATTCTCCATTCTTTCCGCGGACGAGGAGCGCCCCATCTATGAGATCGAGCAGGCGAAATCCAATCTCATTACACTTTACGATTACGCGAGAAGCTTTGAACGCGGCGGCTTCAAGGGACTTTCTGGCTTTATTTCGTTCATCAATGAGATCTTGGAAAACGATACGAAGATGGATATTTCGCAGTTTGCCTCTCCCGGTGAGGTCGTGAACATCATGACCATTCACAAATCCAAGGGCTTGGAATTTCCTATCTGCTTTGTTTCGGAGATGGCGAAGCGCTTCAATCTCCCCGAGATACGCGAAAAAACGATCCTCAATACGAATCTTGGTATTTCGGTCAAGCTTCCGATGGGCGATGGACTTTTCCGTTTGGATAGCCCTCTCCGCGCGGCGGCGATTCTTGACCGCAAAAAGGAATCGATAGACGAGGAGCTTCGTATTCTTTACGTTGCCTTGACGCGACCGAAGGAAAAGCTCTATATCACGGCGTCCGTTCCGCAAAAGGCGATCGACGAGGGGAAATACGATACCTTCGAGTTTTCCGAATATCGCATGAAGAACGCATATTTTTCCGCGTATTCACTCCGCAAAGCGCCGAATTTTTTGGAACTTATTCTCACTTCTCTTGCGGGAAAAGGCGGTTATACGCTGACGATTCAAAACGGCAGGAAAGAAGAGATCGTTTCCGACGAAGAAACGGCTGTTTTGATGGAAGAAGCGGATGACATGACCTATTACGAGGCGAAAAAATGCGTTTGTGATCGCCTTGATTATGAATATCCATACAAGCATTTGGTGGGGATACCCTCCAAACTCTCGGTGTCGAAGCTGAATCCGACGGTGCTTGACGAATCGGACGACGGCGTTTTGGAGGAGATCGAGCTTCCGAAAGCCATTCCCATGCCGCATTTTCTGATGCAAGAGCCGGACGAAGAGATCACAGCGGCGGAACGCGGAACGGCGATGCACACCTTTCTGCAGTTCTGCGATTTTGAAAACGTAATGGAAAAGGGCATCGATGACGAGCTAAAGCGGCTTGCGGACGACAGATTTTTGTTTCCCTCCGATGTTGAAAAGATG
>JBGVLA010000152.1:0-21921 GCA_045124015.1 Eubacteriales bacterium
GGCTTTTCAAATCGCCAAGCACGGCAAAACGGTGAGAGCGATTCGAGCAATTTCTTATCATATAAAAAATTCCCGCAAACCAAATGAATGGTTTGTGGGAATTTCGTTTTACTCAAAAAGGAATCGCTTCCAATCGGTATCGTGTTTTTCTATGCTTAGATATACGCAAAACTACGCAAGGAGAGAAATTTCGAGTGGGCGTTGCCCTCTTTTGATTCACTCAAAAACCGCTTCGAATCTACCTCGCCGTTTTTCTATGCTTGGATATACGCAAAACTACGCAAGGCGAGAAATTTCGAGTGGGCGTTGCCCACAAAGAGAAGTCAATTTTACAAGGTAGGTATCAAAAAGCTTCATGGGCAGATGCAATGTGAATTGTCCGCCTGCCAAAATTTCTTCACGGACAAGTTTATTGTTGTTTTCTTCATCCACAAGATAAAATTCCGCGCGGATACCGTTTTCCGCTTTCATACCTTCGATTTTGAGATAAACATCTTCGGCATCCGCTTCGTCAAGATCTTGATAATGCGTAACCATGATCGCGCCGTTTTTGTCATCCGTTGCGGCGCAAGCGTAGATGTTTTCATTCTGAGAATCGATCTTCACGGAAGTACCCAGACGGCGCAGATCCTTGAACTGATAGAATACATAATATCCCTTACGAGGCGCCAAGGTCTCCGTATCAAAAAGTCCGCTCATACCACACGGACGGGCATCGTAATACATGAGCATATCAAGATCGCACGCTTGTCCGACAAACATCGAGCCTGCAATAAAGGAAGCCCCCTTGAGTCCACGCTCCATGCGGAGAGAATAGTTCCAGTCCTCTTTCAGCCAACCACGGATATAGTTCCATTCATTGAGGATCAGCTCGGGCTTTTCGATGCCGAACATATCGAGAGAGGCTTTCGCCACTTCGACAGCTTTCGCAACCTCCTCGGGCTTTTTGTAATAGCGATGGAAGGAATAGAAATCAAAGGGCATATTTCTTTCCTTGACAGCGCGAAGAAACGCAAGCTGGAGAGGTCCGTGCTTAGGCGCGGTAAAGGCGGGACCGCCGATCTTCAAATGCGGAAAGCATTTTTTGAGATGCTTGGACGCGACCTCATAAAAATCGATAAATTCCTCGTCCGTTCCCTGCCAACAGGGATTCGAGCCGTCCGCATTACAGCAATCGGGTTCATTCCAGATCTCCCAATATTCGATATCGTAAGCAAAGCCATTTGCCCAGCCCTCGGTATAATGACGGATGATATGCTCACAGATGCGCGCCCACTTCGCATAGTCGCGCGGCGGATACGTGCCGAATTTATAACCATGCTCGATGGAAGCACCAAGACGGTAAAAGACCTTTGTGCCTGCGGCAAAGGTGTTTTTGGTATACATATCGGTCGGCTCGAAAATATAGGATTTCGGGTCGTTTTCATCCGCATCAAAATTACGGAAAATACGATGTACGTCTACGGTGTGCTCGCCGCCGTATGCGCTGTGAAAGGATGCGTCATGATTGCGCGCATACGGAATTTCCAATGCCGCGTAATCGGGGAAATTAGTCGTGCCGCGTTCGCTCATGCCGTGGGGACCGTTATTCACCGCATTCATCGGCTTGATCTTGTCTAGTTTTTGTGAAAAATCAACGTTTATGATTTTCATAAAATCCTCCTCAGGAGCGTTTTGTTGCCTTTATTATAAAAGAAGCTGATGAAAAAGTCAAGAAAAAGCATTACGCATTTTGAAGATCAAGCGCTTCCTTCAAAAATGAGATCAATCGTTTTCGATACTCGCCAATCATAATTTGTTCCCCAACGGAATCATATATATTATTGCCTTTATCTACAAAATACGTCATGGTGTTTCGATTCAATGAGAGAGAATCCAACGGCCAGCCCTCATGTCTGTTTTCGGACGGCGTATCCGTCACGTAAAACGCGCTGACCTTCACCGCTTCGCTGTTTTCCATATAGGAATATACCGCGCCATGATTATAAACTGCAATTCCATCCAAATAATATGCCAAAACGCTTCCGCCCAAGGAATGCACAAGCTCTGCATAATAAGCAATCATTTCCTCATCATCAAGACGCTTTTCGCCGTTCGGCGTTCGGATATTCAAACCAGGCTGTCTTTTATCATCAAGCGGCAATTCATCAAAATATAAGCCGGAATCGTTGCAAATGACTTTATCAAAATACTGTCCGTAAAATTTCGCCTTGATGATGGCGTTTTCTTCGGGCGTATTCCCTTTTTCGTCGGGCTCTGCCGTGATATGCAAATCACGAAGTGTATAGAATTCCACATCGCAATCCTTCAAAAATTCCGCAAATCTGCCAACCTTGGCAGGATTGGTCGTACCAATTAAAATTTTCATATTTTCTCCATATTCAAAAAGACTGCTCCACGCAAGGTGAGGCAGTCTTTTCTGTTTTTTTATCAAAGCGCTTCGCAAAGCTCGGTATATTCGAGGTTCAAGCTTTCTGCAACATTCTGATTTACACATTTACCCTTGCAGATATTGACACCATTTGCAAGACCCTTATCCATTTCAGTCGCTTTGGCAACACCGTAGTCAGCAAGCATAAGACCGTAACGAAGGGTGGAATTGGTGAGCGCAACGGTAGAAGTATACGGAACCGCACCGGGCATATTGCCAACACAGTAGTGTACGATGCCCTCTTCGATGTAGATGGGTTCATCATGGCTGGTAACATGAGAGGATTCACAGCAGCCGCCCTGGTCAATGGCGATATCAACGATAACCGCGCCCTTTTTCATGAGCTTCAAATGCTCACGTCTGACAAGCTTCGGAGTCGAGCCGCCGGGAATGAGAACGGAGCCGATGACAAGGTCAGCTTCCTTGAGGGCTTTCTGAATATTGGCTTCTGTGCTGTAAAGGGTGGTAACGGATGCGCCGAAAATATCTTCGAGATAAGCAAGTCTATTGGCATTGACATCGAGAAGCGTTACCTGTGCATCGATGCCGACAGCCGCTTTTGCCGCATAGGTGCCTGCAACACCGCCGCCGATGATGACGATCTTACCGCGTTCAACACCGGGAACACCGCCGAGAAGGATACCACGTCCGCCGAGGCCCTTTTCAAGGTATTTTGCACCTTCCTGAACGGAAAGACGGCCTGCGATCTGGCTCATCGGACGAAGGCAAGGAAGATTGCCTGCCGCATCGGTGATGGTCTCATATGCGATCGCGATCGCACCCTTATCAAGAAGTGCCTTGGTAAAGGTGGGGTTGGGTGCAAGGTGGAGATAGGTATAAAGGATCTGTCCTTCACGGAGATAATCATATTCACATTCTTCAAGTTCTTTTACTTTAACGATCATATCTGCCGCCGCAAAGACCTCTGCGGGGGTCGCAAGGATGGTGGCACCTGCATTTACATATTCTTCATCGGAAAAGCCCGCACCGACGCCGGCGCCTGTTTCCACATAAACGGTATGACCATGGGCTACATACGCCATCACGTTATCGGGAGTAAGACCGACACGATATTCGTGGTTTTTGAGTTCTTTTGTTGTTCCAATTTTCATAATATACTCCATTCCGCCGTGATACTGCGAAAAAATTCCGGACACGGCTAAAAAAATTCAAAATCAGATATTCCCAAACATCGCATGGAAATAATAGTTATATAATAACATAAAATGGAATCATTGTCAATAAATGATATTAAAATTTCAAAAATGAGACAAATTTCGTGAAAATAAACGAAAGAACGCCTTATTTTTTTATTTCGTGAACATATTTTTTCCGAACACTGTACCATTTTACCGTTTTTTATGTTATAATGATATATAAAAGATGAATTTGGGGGAATGAATATGATTTATGTAATGTCTGACCTGCATGGTCAATACGAAAAGTATCTGAAAATGCTGGAAAAGATTTCATTTTCCGACGATGATACACTCTACGTTCTCGGTGATATCGTCGATAGAGGCGACCATCCCATCAAGATCCTGCAAGATATGTCTATGCGTTCCAATGTCTTCCCCATCATGGGAAATCACGAACAGATGGCGATCACCATGCTGCGCAAGCTTTGCGTGGAGATCACGGCGGATAATTACGCCAGCCATTTGACTGCGGAGGATATCCGACATCTTTCCATATGGTTCATCAACGGCGGACAATCCACGCTTGATGAATTCCGCGCACTTTCCCACGCGCAAAGAGAGGTCATGTTCGATTATTTTGACGAATTCACCTATTACGAGGAAATTTATCTAAACGGCTACTGCTTTGTTTTGGTACACGGCGGACTTCCAGATTTTTCGCCGGAAAAGCCGCTTGAAAGCTACGACGTCCATCAAATGCTTTGGACAAAGACCGATTACAGCAAGCGATATTACCACGATAAATATCTCATCACAGGACACGTTCCGACCGCAAGCATCGATGACGCTTATGACGGCAAGATCTATGCGCGCCATGGTCATATTGCCATCGATTGCGGTGCAGGATACGGCAATCCGCTTGGATGTATCCGTCTTGACGATTTCAAGACGTTTTACGTGGAATAAAGGTCCATATGATCACAGCAATGTGAAAAAACAAAGAAAGGAATGAGCGTTATGAGCAAACCGCGCACCTGCAGGTTAAAAACCCCTTTTGAAAACGGAAAAGAAAATTGGAATATTTATCCCCGTCCGCAAATGGCACGAGATTCCTTCCTCTCTCTTTGCGGAACATGGAAGCTTTCCGTGATCAAGGATGACAAGATCAATCCCCTTGGCAACATCACCGTTCCTTTTCCGCCGGAATCCGCACTCTCAGGCATCGAAAGAATGCTCAAGGAGGGAGAACATTATCTCTACGAGAAAACGATCACCATCGACGAAAGCTTCCTTTGCGAGACCGTTTTGCTTCATTTCGGTGCAGTCGATCAGATCGCGCAGGTTACACTCAACGGCGTATATCTCGGTCGACACGTCGGCGGTTATCTTCCCTTCACCTTTGACGTAACGGAGCATCTCCGCATTGGCGAAAACATTCTGAAGGTCGAGGTCTTTGACGATCTCGATACCGATATCCCCTACGGCAAGCAAAGCAAAAAGCGGGGCGGTATGTGGTACACGCCCATCAGCGGTATCTGGCAGACTGTTTGGCTTGAAAGCGTGCCGAAAACCTATATCAAGGCGCTCCGCATCACACCCTCGCTTGATTCTGTCATCATTGAAGCAGAGGGCGGTGAGATCGAAAAGCGGCTCACCATCCAAACGCCGAGCGGTTTCATCGACCACAAATTTTTCGGGAACAAAACGATGATCCATATCGAGAATCCTGTGAATTGGACACCCGAAAATCCATACCTCTATCCCTTTACGCTTGCAAGCGGAAAGGATTTTGTAAAATCCTATTTTGCGCTCCGCACCATCACGACGGAAACCGTGAACGGAAAAGCCTATATCGCGCTCAACGGTAAGCCGTATTTCTTCCATGGTCTTCTTGATCAGGGATATTTCAGCGACGGCATCTATCTACCCGCTTCCCCTGACGGATATCGAAACGATATCAAAACCATGAAATCGCTTGGCTTCAATATGCTACGCAAGCATATCAAGATCGAGCCCGATACCTTCTATTATGATTGCGACCGCTATGGCATGATCGTTTTCCAAGATATGGTCAATAGCGGAAAATATAACTTCATCGTGGATACCGCACTACCGACCGTCGGTCTCAAGAGAGGCATCTCTCATCCGCCGACCAATCGCCGACGCAAGCTCTTTGAAACCGAAGCGCAAAGAACGATCGCCCATCTCTATAATCACCCCTCGGTCTGTTATTACACCATCTTCAACGAAGGCTGGGGACAATATGATGCCGACTTGCTTTACGAAAAGTTCAAAGCGCTTGACCCTTCGCGCATCTTCGACGCAACCTCCGGTTGGTTTGAAGAAACCAAGAGCGACGTCAAGAGCGAACACATTTATTTCAAAAAGATCGCACTTGCAGAAAGCACACGCCCGCTCGTTCTTTCGGAATTCGGCGGATACTCCTGTAAGATCAAAGGACACGCCTTCAACCTTGACAAAACGTATGGTTATCGCTATTTTAACGACAAGAATGAATTCATGACTGCGATCGAAAATCTTTACGGTGAGGAGATCGTCCCCATGATCAAAAAAGGACTTTGCGCGACGGTGCTCACACAAGTCAGTGATGTCGAAGATGAGACCAACGGACTTTTCACCTATGACAGACAAGTATTGAAGGTCGATACGGCGCGTATGCAAGCCGTTGCCAATGAGCTTTTTTCCACCTTTGATGCTATCACAAAAGAATAGAAAAATAAATTCCCAGATCAGAAAAAACGGAGATTTTATCTCCGTTTTTTCTTTTTGAAGCACAGTTCGCATAGATATAGGAGCGAAGGGAGTGATGATATTGAAAAGCAACACATTCGTTGTCAATGTTTTTAAGAGCGATACGCCCAAAAAAGAAACGTATACCGCACTTTGGGCCGCGATCATCAGGCAAATGTTTTCATCGGAGAAAGCAAAATGAAGGCTGCTCTTTATTGCCGCCTTTCCGAAGAGGACAAAAACAAATTGCATAAAACAGATGATTCGGAAAGTATACAAAACCAAAAAACGATGCTTACACAATACGCAAAGGAGCATGGATGGGAAATCTACGAGATCTACAGCGACGACGATCACGCAGGCGCAGACCGACGGCGTCCTGCCTTTAACCGTTTGCTGGAGGATGCGGAAAAACGAAAATTCGATATTATTCTTTGTAAAACACAATCCCGTTTCACACGCGAGCTGGAGCTTGTGGAAAAATACATCCACGGTCTTTTCCCGATCTGGGGAATTCGATTCATCGGGATCGTTGACAACGCCGATACCGAAAACAAGGGAAATAAAAAAGCGCGGCAGATCAATGGACTTGTGAACGAATGGTATCTCGAGGATATGTCTGAAAACATTCGCAGCGTACTCAAAAGCCGACGCGAAAACGGCTTACATATCGGATCTTTTGCGCTTTACGGCTATCAAAAGGATCCTCTGCAAAAAGGACATCTGATCATTGACGAAGAAGCCGCCGCTGTCGTACGAGAGGTCTTTTCCCTTTACGCCGACGGGTATGGGAAAACGGCAATCGCTCGCATACTGAACGAAAAAGGCATCCCGAATCCAACAGAATATAAGCGTCGGCAAGGCTTGCGCTATCGAGGAGCAGACACCCCAAGCAGTACACTTTGGAAATATGCCTCCATTTCCTCTATGCTGAAAAATGAAATTTATATCGGCAATATGGTGCAAGGCAAATACGGTAGCGTCTCCTACAAAACAAAGCAAAATCATCCTCGCCCCAAAAATGAGTGGTATATTGTGAAAGATACGCATGAGCCTATTATTGAAAAAGCACTTTGGGATCGCGTACAAAATCTATTGCAAGCAAGATCCAAGCCTTTTCTTTCGGGAAAGATCGGGCTTTTTTCAGGGAAAGTCCGCTGTATGCATTGCGGATATACGCTTCGCTCCACCAAAAATCACGGAAATACATATTTACAATGTGCCACCAGATACGCAAACAAGAATGCTTGCGACGGCGCTTTTATTTCCGTAAAGCGTTTAGAAGCAATTATCCTTGCGGAGATCCAAAAATTCTCCGAAAGTCTTTTGGATATCCATATGCTCTGCTCATTATGCGAAGCAGAGTCCGCGCTCGACAAGCAAAAAAAGCATTTGGAAACGGCATTAGCCGATTATCAAACCAGATATGAAAATACGGAAAACCTTTACAAAACACTTTATTTCGATAAGCTCAAGGGAATCATTACGGAAAAAGACTTTATCGATTTTTCAAAAGAAATCGCAACACAAAAAACAACGCTTGCATATACAATTACGGATACCAAACATAAACTGCATCAGCTACAGAGCGCGCTCGAAGCGACAAACGATACGCAAAGCCGTTTAGAATCATATATCAAACCGCAAGCACTCGATCGAGAGATCGTCGAAACACTGATCGAATATATAACCGTTGGAAAACGTATTCCCGGAACACGCAATATCCCCATTGAGATCCATTGGCGCTTTTGAAGGTTGCTCTTATGCAGTTGCAGGAGAACAAAAAGCAAGAGTAACCTACGATAACATTCTGCGTTTGGTGGATGATCCCGATGTACGCGATCCCATCAAATTCCTGCGCCAAAGAGAGATCACACATTACCAACGCTTTGGTGATGCGCTCCGCATCGCTCAAGATCGAGCAGATTGCAAAAATTTCTACGCGTATAATCCTTCGTTTGACTGATCATATCAATCAAGCGCTTTCGAAAAGTGTCATAATCAAAAAAAGATATCTTAGAAACGAAAAAACACAAGACCTTTCATTCGTGATCGGTCTTGTGTTTTCTTTATAAAGCTTTTCGGATTTGCTTAGTTTTTTAACGCCAAACAGAGGGCGATCTATCTTATACTCAAATATGACGTAGAACATCTTTTATTTCAATCGATTCACTACATCAAATTCGTGTTTGATCTGCTTTCTTCTTTTGAAAAGCGCTCTCACCAATCGATAAAACCAAACGGCGGGGATCAATATCTTATACTTGTATGCGACGGGACAAAAGTCCTTATAAAAATCAACTTTGGGAAATATTCTTCGCATAAGATAACGGAATCTTGCACTCTTATTTGACGTTCCATATTCTTTTTCGATGCGATGCTGTATGCTTTGCGACATGGTGCCATAGGTCGTGGAAAACATATAATACTCCAGCATTTCCGTTTCTTTTTCGGTAAGAATCGGAAGCCTGGGATCGCTGAAGGTCTTCTTACAAAGTGTACGGCTGTCTTTTTCAAATGCCGCAATACCAAGTGCCATACATTCATTTTCAATGTACTCAAAATCCAAAGCACTTCCCTTTTTTGAGAGATATACATACCGATCGATCAGCGAGCGAAGTCCCGTACCGCTGTGGCTGAAGTGCTTATATTCATGCGCCACCATATGAATATAGTAATCCTCATCGCTCATGTGATATGCGTAGTGCTTGCCTTCATCGGGAATCAGTTTTTCTTTGATATTCTCATAATACGTGCTGAATATCTCGCTCGTGCTTTCCGCGAACATTCGTGTATGCAGTTCAAAATTGAACACAGGAGGCTTATAATATGTGTCATGAGCGCCTTTGCCAACACTTGCAGCATCATAGCCGTTTTGCTGCATAAAGGCAAGCACATCTTCTTGGCGGCTTTTATCAAACAAAATATCATTATCCGCCATCTCGCGCATACCAAGCTTCGGATACATATCCTTTAGGATAATACCCTTCATCGGCAGATACCATATCCCGTTTTGCTCCATAAACTGAAGGAGTTTTGCGCGTTCACTGTCAAAAAGAATATTTTTTCGCACAGCTTTATCCTGTTCCGCTTTCCATTCGGAAGAAATTTTGACCCCACCGGAAGCAAGCGTCATTGCCGCAAGCGCCGACAAGCTGTGCGATCTGCTCATTTTATATAGCTTTTCAAGATCCATTGTTTCGATCTTTTCTTTTTCGGGCATGATACCGTTCACTGCACAGGCGGCAAGGTATCTAAGATCATATGCGGCTTGTTTCATCGTTTTCCTTTCAAAATGCGGCGGCAAAAGCCTTTCCATTTCATAAAAAATCTTCTGATGGGATAAATGGCATACCAAAATTTCGCATACCGCAGATAGCCCTTATCGGTTACGGAATATTCCTTGCCCTTGCGCACGAAGCGCGTTAGTACGGCGAGAATATCCTCGTCGGTGATGCCGTATTCCTTGTTCATGCAGTTATCACCGAGGATAACGTAATCCCGATCACGCACCTCAACAATGCGATGCATCATATAGCGCCCCTTGGGTAAGCGATAGAGTACGACATCGTATTTTTGGCATCTTGCCTCCGTTTTCTTGGTCAGCGTAAAAAGATCACGTCCTTGCTTGATCATGGGGAGCATACTGACTCCGACATTGGTATAGGTCAGCTCACCATGCGCATCGAGATATTCCTCGTATGTGGTCTTATTCATCGAGCGCACCGATCTTGCGGAGATTTCCGAGGATCTTGCTTACGTCCGATGCGATGACCTCACGCGGAGCATCGTATTTTTGAAGCATCTTTTCGATGATAGCTTCTTCCGTCGTATCTTCCTTCAGACATTCCACGATAAAGCCTGCCGTTTTATTGCTGCGAATGAGTCCATTAAAGGCAGAACCGCCTGCCGAAACGGTGATGTGTTCACCCTCGCTCTCGTGTGTGATAAAGCCGTCCCTCAGTTTCATCTTTCTATTACCATCCCTTCGTATGCGACCTTCGCCGCGTTTATTTCCATATTACAGCCGAGCCGATACAGCCCGACCTTTGCCGCAAGTCTATCCACAAGCGTGAGCATTTTTGCCATCTTCACAGGGGACTGCGGTCTATGCGTTTGTTGCAGGAGCATGGGGTAAATGCTCTTTTTCTCCACCCTTTCGATGTGATTTTCCAAGTCCCTTTCCAACACGCAGATAGCACGCAGAGGAACGGCTATATTCTCCCCCAAAGCGTGCTTGCCATTCCAAGGCGTGCCGAAAACCGTTGCGCCCTCAGACGTGATACGGATGAGCGGTTTATCATCGTTGACCATGACGGCGCGCGCACCGAAGTATTCTCGCCAAAGACGCGTATGGGTTGATTTTCCCGTTCCGCTTTTGGCGGTAAAAAGATAGCCCTCACCATCCACCGCCACACAAGAGCCATGAAACAAAATGGTATCGTGCTCCAGCATCTTATCCGCGATCTTGCGATAGATCGCCAGCGTTTCCAGATAGCCGTCTGTGTAATTTCTCACGGGAAGCCCGGCAGATCTATCCTCGGCGGCGGAACGCTCACGTTCAAAGTCAATGTCCTTTTGCGTGGTTTCCACCGTAAGATCGGGGATGGCTTCATAGGCATAAGCTTCGCAAAGACGATGCGTATCCTTGTGGAGTGTCGTGATCTCCACCGTTTTTTCCGCAAATCGATATTGCGCTTTCATGGCGATCTTCCTTTCGTTTGATATTATATTTATCATATCATAAAATCTCACCAAAGTCAATGTGAAACGGCAGGGCCAAAGCCCTGCCGTCGTATTTTGTTCTGCAAATCTATTATTTCGTGCCAAAGCAATAGCTTCCGCAGGGCAAGCGCCATGCGCCGCTCTCCAAGCGTTCGGCAATCGCAGTAAAAGCGATATCGTTTTCTGCAAGCTGTGCGGCGTATTCATCGGCAAGATAAACGATGCCTTCACAGCCAAACGGGATCGAAAGCGCAAGAGAAAGCGCACCATCTTCATTTTTCCATGCACAAGCAACCTTGCCGTACATCGATTCATGAGAGGCTTCTGCGTGCTTCATGCCACAGGAGATCGCAGGACGGAACAAAACGCGGCGGAAGCCGGGCGCTTCTTCGTCAGGGGCGATACCTGCAACGTATTTATAAAGGAACGAAGACATATCGGAGAACATATGGTGATTATGCGAACCGCCACCATTCCAACATTCCCAAAGCGTCGTGGCACCGCGGCTGATCCATTCGCCAACACCGGGGAAGGTCCTCTGCGCGAGCATCTTATGACCAACGTTGCCATATCCCATAGCGCCAAGCGTGTGCATGACGAATTTATTGCCGAGAACGCCGAAATCGAGATGGTCATCCTTTTCTTTGATTTGGGCAAGCAAGGTATTAAGCAGTCCTACGCGCTCCTCTTCACTATCATAAAGCTTGAAGTAAAGCATGACCGCCGTTGCCGTTTGGCAATCGCCCTTGACCATATAATGCTCGGCATCGAAGAATTTTTCGCGGAAGGTCGCGCGGATACGGGAGGCAAGGTCTTCATAATAGCAAGCATCGTCCGGATGATCAAACATTTTCGCAAGCTTTGCCGCCGTGCAAGCCGCATGATAGAAAAAGCCTGTATCCGAAACCTCGACGGGACAACGGTAAGAGCCCATATTGATGCTGATGGCAGGTCCTTCAAAGGGTGCGCACCAGTCGCCCGTACCATAATGAAGCGTGAGGTCTTCTGTCATCGTTTCCATGAAATCGATATTTTTCTTGAGCGCCTCGTAATTTGCTCTCAAAATTTCCTTATCGCCATTATAGAGATAGATATTCCAAGGAATCATCCAAAGTGCACTCGACCAGTCGGGTCCCATGAGTCCGTAATATCCCCAGCCCGTCGACGGAATGACACAGGGGATCTGTCCAGCGGGACGCTGAGAAGTGCGGATATCTCTGCTCCATTTGGAAAGGAAGGAACGCATACCGAAGTTTGTCAGCATCTGCTCAGAGGAAAGCATCGTATCACCCGTCCAGCTGTTCTTTTCTCTGTGCGGATCGTCGAGCGGTACGGATTGCATATTGGAGATCGTTGACCAACGGCAAAGATGCTGAACACGATTCAAAAAGTCATCCGAGCAGGAAAATTCGCCGATATCGGCAAAATCGGAATGAACGGCAATACCCAAAACGTCATCGAGAGAGGGCTCGTAATCGATACCCGAAATTTCGATATACTGGAAGCCGTGATACACGAACGTAGGATGCCAAACCTCCACGTCGTCGCTCTTTTTTGTATAGCGGTCGGTCTGGAAATCACCACTCTTGACAAAGCTCGTCAGCGCATAAAAGTCAAGCTCGCCGTCTTCGGTCAGCATATCGGAATAACGGAAGGTCGCCGTCGTGCCTGCCGCGCCGTGGATATGATATTCGCCGTAGCCTGCAATATTCTGTCCGATATCGAATGCCCAACCGTTTTTGGTCTGCCACTTTTTGACGGGTCGGAACGTCTTATACACGCGGATCGGCTCCATTTCCTGCGCGATGAGAAGTCCGCCGGGGCTTTTGCATATCTTCGTTCTCTGCCATTCGCTGTCATCATAAAAGGCTTCCGTCCATGCGCCAAGCTCCAAGCGCGCATCGTAATATTCGCCGTTGCGGATACCCGTGAACGTGATCGGTCCGAACGCGCTTTTCCAGGAGGTATCGGAGCAGACGGTCTCTGTTTCACCGTTATCATATACGAGCTTGAGTTCGCAGATCATCTTCGGGGGATTGCGCCACGTTGCCGCCGTGGTGTTCCACACGTCCTCGGTAAAACCGTTATAAAAGCCATTGCCGAGAGAAACACCGATGGCATTCTTTCCCTCTTTCAAAAGCGACGCCACGTCATATTGCATATAATAACATTCCGCATCGTAACGGCTGTACGCAGGGGACAGGATATCGTCTCCTGTTTTTTTGCCGTTGATGTAGCTTTCAAAATAACCGAGTCCGCAAATCGTGAGATAGGCTTCCTTCAAGCCTTCGCTGACAGAAAATTCTTGTCTTAAATACTGCGCGGAGGTCGTATTTTTCGGAAGCCGCGCAAGAGATATCCATTTTGCGGTGAATTTTGTACCGAGCTTGCCCGTAACGAAGGTCGCGGGGGCGCTTGTCAGCACCTCTCCCTGCTTGGTTTCACACATAACGGCGTAATAATATCGGGTAACGGGCGAAAGTGCCTTGCCTTCATACGGAATAAGCACCGTTTCGTCGGTTTCGGAAAAACCGCTATCCCAAACGTCCGCTTCGCCTTTCGTCAGCAGATCTTCTTCCGTTGCAACGAGGATGCGGCGTTTTGCTTGCGCGTCGCCTCTCGTTTCGGAGACGATCTTATATGAAAAGCGCGGGAGGGTATCCACACCGCACGGGTCTTTCATGTAGTTGACGGTTAAATCACAGATATATGACATGAGAGTACACTCCTTTTTCTTTGATATCAACAGTATAGCAAACCTTTGAAGATATTGCAAGATTTCTTCGCAAAAAACAGACACACGGTAGACTTTTTGGCAAAATGGTGCTACAATATTTTTATCAAATATTCATAAGGAGACCTCTATGAAGACCATTGCACCGAATTACTATACAAAATTTCATTGCATCGCAGACAAATGCCGTCATAGCTGTTGCATCGGCTGGGAAATCGATATCGACGAGGATACGCTCGATTTTTACCAAAGCATTGGCGGTGATTTCGGAAATAAACTGCACGAAAACATCGAAAACGATGGAGAAAGCGCACATTTTTCGCTCGTCGGCAAGGAGGAACGCTGTCCTTTTCTGAAAGAAAACGGACTTTGCGAAATGATCCTCACGCTTGGCGAGGATGCGCTTTGCGATATTTGCAGAGAACATCCCCGTTTTTATCACGTGCTTTCCGACCGCGACGAGGTGGGACTCGGACTTTGCTGTGAGGAGGCGGCGCGCCTCATTCTCTCATGGGAGGGCGACACCGTTTTGGAGGTCATCGATGACGACGGCGAAGACACAACGCCGACCGCATGGGAAGAAATTCTTTTTTTCCTCAGAGAACATCTTTTCGTTCTTTTGCAAGACCGAGAAAAACCGATCCATGAACGCGCAGAAGAAATGCTTGCATTTTGCCGCGCTGAATTTCCAAATAAAACGTCTGCCGAGTGGCGCGATATTTTCCTTTCTCTCGAACAGCTCGACCCCACGTGGAGAGAAACGCTCGAAAGCCTCGGCGCATCGCAAAATGTCCCGCTCTCCGATTTGGAAAAGCCCTTTGAAAATCTGCTTTTATATTTTGTTTATCGCCACACCGCAGAAGCCACGGACGAAAAGGACTTCTCTGCCCGCGTTTCTTTTGCATATCTCGGATATCATATCATTCGTTTGCTTTGCGCCACAAAAAAAGCACAGACAGGAGTCTGCGCTTTTCATGAGCTTTCGGATCTTGCACGTCGTTATTCCTCAGAGATCGAATATTCCGAGGAAAATACGGAGGCTTTGCTCTGCTTATTGCGATAAATTGAATGAAAGTATTTACAAAACATTATTTTTGTTGTAAAATAACACAAGTTTACAAATAAGGAGAAGATTTATGAGCACAAAATTCGGCAAACGCGCAAAAAGACCGCCGCTTTCCAATTTGGATAAAACACTTTACGGCGTACTCATCGCGCTTTCCGTCATCATTCCGCTTTCCCTGCTCATCGTTATATACATTTATGACAGCACTTTTCTGTTTGCAGACGAAAGCATCGTGGCAAGCGATTCGTGGTTTTTGCTTGCCTGTATGCCAATCGTTCTTTTCGTTTCTCTAACGCTTGGTATCCTCGGCACTTACGGTCTTAGAAGCAGACAACCGCTTTTCGGCAATCCCAACTTCGTGCCGAAGGCGTTTTCCCCGACGCTCAAGGTATATCCCCTCTTTTCCAAGGATTTTCGTGAAAGCCCCGAGCGAAAAAAATATCAGCGAACCGCTATTATTTTGCTATGCCTACTCGTTGTTTTTATCTTCGTTTCGATGCTCGGCTTCTTTCCGAGAGAAACGCTTGACAAAAGCGGAACGCTTCACACACACAATATGCTAAATCAAGTTACTCACACAGAACACCTCGAAAATGCGGACTACGTTTCGTTTGAGATCGAGCGCAACGACAACCCGAAAAGCCGTACCCATTGGTATCTCCGAATGGATATCCATTTTGAAGATACAAGCTATGGATTTCGTTTGCATAATTTCGCACCCATGTCCACCAAGGAAGCCCTACGTTATATGCTTTCCGTCAAGGAACAATTCAAGGGACGATACGAGCTTCGCAATGTCGAAGCCATAGACAAGCTGATGCAAAAAAACTACACGTCAGAGGAACGCGCTCTCATTTACGAGCTTTTTGATCAATGAACATCATTTTTTTGAAAAAGGAAGTAGCTTTATGAAAGTCATTATCGCAATCGATTCATTCAAGGGCAGTCTTTCCACATTGGAAGCGGGAAAAGCCGCCGCAGAGGGCATCCAAGCCGTATACCCCGAGGCTGAGATCGTCATTTCGCCCTTGGCGGATGGCGGCGAGGGAACGGTGGATGCGATCTTATTGGCAACCAAGGGAGAGCGCAAGGTCATTCCCGTCCACGACCCGCTCGGAAGAAATATCACGGCAAGCTACGGCATCATCCGCGAAACCAAAACAGCCGTCATCGAAATGGCGGCGGCAAGCGGTATCACCTTGGTTTCCGAAAATGAACGCGATCCCTTTTATACAACGACCCTCGGCGTTGGCGAAATGATCACCGATGCCATAAACGAGGGCTGTCGGGAATTTATCATCGGCATCGGCGGAAGCGCGACGAACGACGGCGGTATCGGTATGCTTTCCGCGCTCGGCGTGAAATTTTTCGACAAAGACGGAAATATCGTCGAAAAAGGCGGCATCGGGCTTCGGGATCTGGAAAAAATTGATGTAGATTCCCTCTTGCCAGAGCTTGCTGAATGTCGTTTTCATATCGCGTGCGATGTGAAAAATCCGCTTTGCGGAGAGAACGGATGCAGCGCCGTTTTCGGTCCGCAAAAGGGACTTACGGCAGAAAATATCCCTCTGATGGACGCTTGGCTTTCGCATTATGCAGAACTTACCAAAACGGTCAACCCGAGCGCAGATGAAACGTATCCCGGTTGCGGCGCGGCAGGAGGACTCGGCTTTGCCTTTTTATCGTATCTGCCCGCAGAGCTTTCTTCGGGTATCGAGCTTGTGATGCGTGCGACGGGGCTTGAACAGCATATGAAGGATGCGGATATCGTCATCACGGGCGAGGGCAGGCTTGACGGACAATCCTGCATGGGAAAAGCGCCCGTTGGTGTAGCCGCGCTCGCCAAAAAATACGGAAAGCCCGTTATTGCCGTTGCAGGCGGTATCACCAAGGAAGCGTCTTCCCTGCATGAATACGGCATCGATGCCTTCTTCCCCATCGTTCGTACGCCCTGCACACTCGGAGAGGCAATGAAAACGGAAAATGCGTATCGAAATTTGAAAAACACCACAGAACAGATTTTCCGACTCATCAAAATAGCAAAAAAAAGCACTTAACGCGCTCGCGTTAAGTGCTTTTTTCTGTGAATTAGTCAACAACTTTAACAGAAGTGATGTGGGGGTTTACGCCCTCGTACCAGTAGAGGAAGCCTTCCATGTCGACCTTATCGCCAACCTTGAGTTCCTTAACTGCCTTGTAAACGTCGGTATCAGCGCCGCAGAGGTAAGATTCAACAGTAAATGTATAGGTCTTGCCATTTGCGGAAACGTTGAAATAAAGGTCATCGCCTTCAGAACCGGAGCCGTCCCATTTGTAGAGGTATGTGGATTCAACAGTCATACCCTTGAAGGAAACGAACATATTCTGGCTCTTGATGAGGTCTTCGGAATCGAGAAGAGCGGTAACGTCCTTTGCTTCTGCGATGTAAGAACCGTCAAGGATTTCATAAGTAGCGTCGATGATTTCAACTTCGCCAGCCCATTCAGCCTTGTAGCCCTTAACTCTGATCTTTGTGCCGTTTACCATCTTGTCGTAATCAGCCTTGGTAACCTTCAAGTCATAGATGAAGTAAGCACCGTCAAGGTCCTGTGCATAGATGGTTGCCAAGCCCTGACCGTCTTTTTCCCAGTAGCCCTGCTTCGCCTGAACGTATGCTTCGATGGTAACCTCGGATTCGAGGGCAGCAGCTTCGTATTCAGCGTAGGTCATAACGCCTTCGGATTTTTTAGCGGGGTCGTCTGCATTGCTGCAGCTAAAGCAAGCAAGAGCAAGAACAGCGACCAAAATGAGGCTCAAAATTCTTTTCATTGTGTTTTGTTCTCCTTTGTAATGAATTTTTTAGGATGATACCTTTATTATACACCAAAACGGGCATATGTCAAGACATCAATTTTGATTTTTCTTCTTTTTCAGCATATCTGCCAAAACATAAGCACCGATCAGCACCCATGTTCCCGCAAGTACACCAATGAGAACCTTGGACATCGTGGGCATTTCGCCAAGCTCCTGTCTGCCCTCCGCCGCACCGCCGAGCTGATTCAAGCGGTAAAGCGACGTGATATCTGCGTAGAGCTTTTCATAATACGCATCGTCCACGGTTTCCTTTCGGCGCATGGATTTCGTTACGTTTTCGATAAGCTGTCCCGCCGCATTGCGGAGAGATGCCGAACCATTGAAAACAGGGGTTACGAAAGTATTTTCCGTGTTTTCAATCAGAAGCTTTGTGGCATCCAGCTTGACATCATAATAAAGCGAATCGTCTTCACCTGCACGCGAGAGATAATCCTTGTATTCCTCACTGTTTTGCGCCTTTGACGTTACAGGTGCATAGCCTTCCGTCTGGGAATACGCGATCTGCACGTCATTTGTCAAAAGATATTGCGCGAAAAGCCAAGAAGCAAGGACCTCTTGCGAATCGCTCTTATTGAATACGCAGACGGAAGGTCCTTGGGAGATCATTTTGACGTTTTCCGTATCAAACTGCGGAACCATACGAACGGCAGTCTCAAAACGCACGAGCTTATCCTCGCTGATATCGGAAAGAGGCGCGTCCGTACCCATCCAAGTCGCGCCTGCCGTCGAGTCGATGGCGAAAATACACTGTCCCGCGTTCAAAAGATTGGCAGGATAGCTAGATATCTTAAAGGTCGAAAAAGCACCTGTTCCGGCAGGCTCTTCGATCATGGAAAGCAGTTCCTTCGTCGTATCGTTGAAAATGAGGATATCGCCCTCGTCCGAGGAATAGCCCGCTCCCTTTTGCGCGAGCATTTGGATCATCATGTTATCCGTCGACTTATAGATAAACGGGATCATGACCTTTTGCCCGTTGACAAGGAAATTGCCATCTGCATCCTTTGCCATCGCGGCTTCGGAAACCTCAAAGATGAAATCCCACGTGAGCACGTCGGGAACCGTGTATCCGAGCTTTTCCACATAATCCTTGTTGATGTAGCAAGCCTCCGTGGAGCGCATATAGGGCATGGCGTAGGTCTCCTCTCCGATCATACATTCCGAGAGAAATTTCGGAATGATCTCCTCTTTGGTCGGACCGTCAAATCGAAGCTCGCTTCCGCCAAGTCCATATTTCTCGTCTCGAAACAAAGCATCGAGCGGAACGACGGTATTGTCGCCCGTCAGATACGTTGCGATATGGTCGGGATAAGTGATGCAGACATTCGGCGTGGTCGCGGTCGGGATATTCGTGATCACGTCGTTATAGATCTTACCATAGTCGGTATAGAGCTTGAGTTCCACATGAATATTCGGATAAAGCGCCTCAAAATCCGAGATCGCCTTTTTATAGATATTGGTCTGCGTAATGTTGGTATCGTTTTTCGCCCAAAACGTGATGGTATATTCCCGATCCATATCAAAATTTTCGGGAATCACAAACGCATCCATGCGTTTTGCACCGTGGCATCCTGCGAAAAGCATCACACCAAGCGCAAGACAAAGCATCAAAGAAAGTATTCTTTTCATCCTTTCATACCTCCTCTGGCAACGCCTGCCATGATCTTCTTACGGAAGACAAGGAACAAAACGATGAGCGGCACGGAAATCACAACGACCGCCGCCATCATGGCAGGGATGTTTTCTCGTCCGAAGCCGTTTTCTCGAATCTCCTGAATACCGTTGGATACAAGGAAATAGTTCGGGTCGTCGGTAACAAGGCGCGGCCAAACGTAGGAGTTCCAACATTCGATGACCTTGAGGATCGTAACGGTAACGACCGTCGGACCGCAAATGGGAAGCGTTACCTTCAAAAGATATTTGAGATCCGATGTGCCGTCCACCTTCGCGGCGTAATAAAGCTCATCGGGAATCTGCTCAAAATTCTCTTTCAGGAGATAGATATAGAATACCGAGGTAACCGACGGCAGGATAAGTCCCCAAAAGGTATTTCGCAGATCCAAATTGGTAATCGTGATATAGTTCGTGATAACGACAAGCTCTGTCGGAATCATCATAAGCGCGAGAAACAGGGTGAACACCAAGTTTTTGCCGCGGAAATTCATTCTTGCAAAAGCAAACGCCGCAGGCACGATGACCACGAGCATGATCGCCGTCGTCGCAATCGTGAAGATCAACGTATTGACAAAATATTTCGCAAGCGGTACGGCGGAAAAGGCATTCACATAGTTTTCAAAAGTCGGCTTCAACGTAATAAACTGCGGAATGTATTCGGAGTTATACGCGCCGTAGCTTTTGACGGACGTGAGGATCATCCAATAAAACGGGAAAAGCACGATAAGTGCCCAGATCGCAAGGAAGAAATACACAACGCCCTTGAATACCGCATTGCGAATCTTCGCATTGCGTGCAGTGCGGTCATAATTTATAGTACCATTCATGTTCTTCCCTCCTTACTTATTGAATACATATTTTTTACGCACCAAAAGATTGATGCAGGTGATCGTGAGAACGATGACGAAAAGCACGATCGCCGCCGCCGAAGCATAGGACGGATAGCCGCCGCTGTCGCCGTAAAGCATATCGTAAATATAACCAACGATGGTATTCATCTCCGCGGCGTTGAGATTCGTGCCGAAGATGGCAACTGCATCGCTGTACGCCTTGAATGCGCCGATAAAGCCCGTAATCACAAGATAAAAGAGCATCGGAGAAATCATCGGGAGCGTGATCTTATAGAATATACGGAAACGCGAGGTGCCGTCGATGCGCGCGGCGCTGTAATAATCCTCCTTGACGGACGCAAGCGCACTCGTCAAAACGAGAACCTTAAAGGGCATAACGACCCAAACGGTATAGATACAAAGCACGAGCATCTTCGCCCAGTACGGACCGTCAATGAAATCGATGGGGCCTTGTCCAAAAAAGTCTAAAACGAGGTTGGCAAGACCGTCCGTATACGGTGTTTTCTTGAAAAGGATCATAAAGACCATGCCAACGGCAAGGGTATTGGTAACGTACGGAAGAAAATACACCGTTTGAAAAAGATGGCGCAGCGGCTTGATGGCGCTGAGGCCAAGAGAAATGAGCAGTGCAAGCAACGTAGAAACGGGAACGGTAATGAGCACGAGAATGAGCGTGTTTTTCAACGCTTGCAAAAAATACGGGTCGTGAAGAACGTAAGAATAGTTATACGTTCCGACGCCGAAATACGTCTGCGATGCGGAATTATAGCCCTCCTCAAAGGAATAAATAAATACGTCCACGAGCGGATAGACCATAAAGACCGCAAGAAAGAGGATCGCGGGGAGCAGATACAGCCAACCCTTGAATTTGTTTTTATCCATAGATTGCCTCCTTAAAGCACGTCAAAGGCGATACGTTCTTCGCTCTCATGGTCAAAAAGGAACACCTTATGCGGTTTGAGAGAGAACGCGACCGTCTCTGCGCTGACGTCGATATCACCCTTGCTGTCTGCGCTGACGATGGAGCGGATAACGGGGTTTTGAGACATTGCATTTTCCGAAAGGATGCTGATATCTCTGCCCATGACTTCAACACCCTTGAGCTTACAATGCAAAGCACCGTTTTTCTCGGGGATGAAGCCCTCGGGACGTACGCCGACGTAGACCTTGCCGTCCTTTGCGTTTTTCAGCTTCAGAACAGCATCCTCTCCGATATAAAGCGTGCTGTCTCTCACTTCGCCCTCAAATACGCTGATGGGCGGTGTGCCGAGGAATTTGGCAACGAACAGATTTTTCGGGTCATCGTAAACGTCCTGCGGCTTGCCGATCTGCTGAACGACACCGTCCTTCATGACGACGATGCGGTCGGAGATGCTCATCGCTTCCTCTTGGTCGTGCGTTACGAAAACGGTCGTAATGCCGGTTTCCTTTTGGATACGTCGGATCTCCTCTCTCGTCTGCAAGCGAAGTCGCGCGTCAAGGTTCGAGAGAGGCTCGTCAAGGAGAAGCACACGGGGCATTTTGACGAGTGCGCGGGCAATGGCAACGCGCTGCTGCTGACCGCCCGAAAGCTCGGAGGGGCGGCGCTCCATAAGTCCTTCGATCTGCACGAGAGATGCCGCCGCGTAAGCGCGTTTTTTCATTTCGTCCTTGGCAAGCTTATTCTTTCCTTTCAGATTTTCCAGCGGAAAGAGAATATT
>JBGVLA010000153.1:0-5093 GCA_045124015.1 Eubacteriales bacterium
TGACACGAAAGGAATTTGACCTTCTGTTTTGGCTCGCCAGCAATCCTGGAAAAGTATTTTCTCGAGACCAACTTTATGACAGAGTATGGGATGATAATTCTTCATTCAATGTGGACGAAATAGTGAAAGCACACATCAAAACTTTGCGTTCAAAGTTATCTATCTCTGAGATTGAGTACATACAAAACGTATGGGGAGTAGGGTATCAATTCCAAGCAATCACGAGCAACGTGTAAGCGTTGCTCTTTTTTTTGTGCTTTTTCGACTTTTTTTGCAAAAACTCACCCTAAGATTTCCCTATTTCTTCCCTAAGATTTCCCTTTTTTATGATATAATACTATCACAGCCCAGAAAAGCAGCCTTTCGACTGCTTTTCCGTTGATTTACTTGGGGGCTGTATCAATCAAGGCTATTGCAGTTGCTTTGATCACTTCGAGAGAGCGTTCATCGCAGTTGTAAAGCCGCCGGATAAGATCTTCAACCTCGTTGTCTTTGGTAGAGCGCTCGGGGTAGAAGATCAAGTCCGGCGTTATGGCAAGCTCGCGAATCAGGTTATACAGGACGTCGTAACTCGGCTTTTTGCCTTCGTTCTCAATTCGATACAAATATCGATCTGAGATATCAACCCTGCTTGCAAGCTCTTCAATGGTCAAACCGGACTTTTGACGGGCAGCCTTGATGATATCACCAAGTGTTTCATACTCAGTATGTACCATCAGTTCACCTCCCCTAATATTTTAACATTTTTAGGTCAGTCTGATAATGGCACAGGAGTTCAATTATTAGCGAACTGACGGTGCAGTATAATCTGAACCGGTGTTTCAAACCGCCAAAAAAAAACGAGGTTTTGGCGGTGACTTGACACGCTCTCTTCACTCCAAACCGAGTTTTCGGATTGGGGTGATTTTTTATGTGTTGGAGCTCCAACGCAACGTTGCTTATTAAAAGCAGCGAATATGATACGTATTATATGTAGGACAAGCTTTTGAAGCTTCTCAAAATAACTGCTCGTTCTCTATGGGTTCCTCTGGGATCGATACTGAACTGACAGTTCGTGTTTACAATGAAATAACAAATAGCGCACTCATCTTGCGGCAATACCTGCTGCTTGATGGGTGCGTTTTTGCGTGCGAAAAATCTTATATTATGTCGGCTCGTGCTCCTCCAAGTCGAATTTTGAATTCTAACGTCAACACACAAATTCAAAATTACGATTCGGAGGATAAATATGAATAACGAAAAAACCAGAGCTGAATTTACCAACTGGCTCGATACTCTCGCTTACAGAACAAAGCTGAACTACATAAGATCTGAGCAGAAGCACAAGATCGACTTTTCCATTGATGAATTTTCCGAGGACAGATTGGAGTCCGAGGAGTTCCACGTTGCCTTTGAATTTTCTGTTGAAGGCGATTTTGATTTCCAATCCGAGTGGCTTGAAAAAGCGTTTTCTAAGCTTTCCGATACTTGCAAAGAGATTCTGAAGCTTATGTATGTTGAAGGTAAGACCACTCAGGAAGTTGCAGTGCAACTGAATTGCAGCGCAGGCTATGTTTATAAACAACGCGCTAAGGCTTTTGAATTTATCAAGAAAGAAGGAGAAAAGAGATGAGAAAAGAGTGCTTGAATTTCGAAGAGCTTATTATTGCGGCTCAGAATGGTAGCGACGAGGCGATGACCGAGATCCTGGAGATGTATATGCCCTTGATCAATAAGCACAGCTTTATTGACGGTGCGATCGATGAGGATCTTAGACAGATTATCCTTATGAAGATTATCAAGAACATTGGAAAATTTAAGGTTAGATAATTTTTCAAAAAAATCTTTGGGGATGGTTTAATTTTAGAATTCTTGCTGTGTGGTTATAGTTGAAGGCATCCCCAAAGCCTAATCATTTTACAATTGAATAGTCTGATCCGGTACGTTCCGAAGCGCCGAGCGGCTATCCGTCTGTCGGCAACAGAACCAAGAGCACTGATGTGTGGGTGGCACCTGCACAACGCGATGACGCGCTGAGGGTATAATGGTACTTCCGTAAAACGCGGCCCGGCCACAAGGAAGGCGGGGAGATGAGATTTCTATGGACCTGTTCGCCACAGGCACCGGGGAGGACGTTAAACTAAAGAAATCGATTTATGGTGTCATAGGTCGATAAGTTATCGAATAAATATTTGGTAACAGGATAAAAATATAATCACACAGCAGGAGGTTGTATATGGAAAAGAATACAATCATTACCGACGTGCGAAGTATAGATAGGACGAAGCTACGCGATATAAACAGTGTGGTGATTGATCCAAAGCTCCCGAAGGCGGAGAAAATTCAGAGCTTCGTAAGTCAAATCGGTAATCCATATTGTTATATGGATGGCGATGTGGTAGTCAGCATTAGCTATGCAGATACCGAAGTCAGTCTGGAGGACAGACTGAAGTCCTATTTCACTGGAATGGGAAATAATACTAACGGTTAAATGTGAATTTTCAGGATTTCGCATTGACTATTTGAGTCGAATGTGATATAATGAATGTGTCAATGAGCGTCGGTCTGGTCAACCGACAATCGAGCAAAGCACTGTAACATTTTACCGTGATTTCAATCAGGAGGAAATGTTATGCATCAAGTGCCTTGCAGCGTCACATACCGTGCTTTAGCATATTACCGCTTGTCAAAGGAAGACAAAGGTAAAGCGGTTAGTGACAGTATAGAAAACCAGCGGATGCTTATTCAGGAATACGTGAGTAAGCACGATGAGATCGAGCTGGTTGGTGAATTTTACGATGACGGATATTCCGGAACTAACTATAGACGTCCCGGATTTCAGGATCTTCTTGAGAAAGTCGAACAAGGAGAGATCGATTGTATCATCGTAAAGGATCTCTCGCGCCTTGGGCGTGAATATATTGAGACCGGAAGGTTTATTGAAGAACGCTTTCCGGCTATGGGAATTCGATTTATTGCTGTAACGGACGATTACGACAGTAACGCTCCCAAGCAGTCTGATGACATCTTGATTCCCGTAAAAAACTTAATGAATGAAACCTATTGCCGTGATTTGTCCAACAAACTGCGTCGTCAGTTTATGGTACAAAGAAGCAATGGTGAGTGCCTTGCAGCCTTCGCAAGCTACGGATATCGCAAATCCCCGGAAGATAAGCATAAGCTTATTATCGATGAGATTGCGGCCGAAGTTGTGCGGGGCATTTTTTATTCCAAATTACAAGGTTACAGTCAACAAGATATTGCTTCAATGCTTACCTCTCAGGGCATTATGTGTCCTGCAGAATACAAGAAGCAAAACGGCATGAAATACAAATCTGGCTTTAGTTCCACCGAAACCGGACAGTGGAGCCACATGGCCGTTACGAGAATCCTCAAAAATCGTATTTATATCGGCGAGCTCATACAAGGTGTAAGAGGCAAACCAAATTTTAAGGTAAAAGAGGTAAAAAAGCGTAAACCCGAAGAATGGGTTGTGGTTCCGAATAATCACGAGCCAATCATAGATCAAAAAGTCTTTGATATAGTCCAAAGAATGCTTGAACGGGATACAAGACGGTCACCCGAGCAGGATCTTGTCTTTCCGTTATCAGGAATGGTTTTCTGCCCGGATTGTGGAAGAAACGTTCGCATTCGCAGTGTAACAAGATACAAAAGAAAATTTTTCTATTATACTTGTTCAACTTATAAAAATGGTAGAGGTTGTACGAGTCACAGTATTGAAAAGTCGAAGCTTGAGGATATCGTATATCGTGCTATAATGGTGCAAATCAATACAGTAGTAGACATCAATTCTATATTGGAAACGATTAAGAACTGCGACCTGCGATTGGTTCGTATGAAAAAGCTTAAGTCTCAAATCTCACAAAAAGAAGCCGAGCTGGAAAAGTACAAGGAATTCAAAAACAGACTTCTTGAGGCACTCAAGGACCAGCTCATCGAGCGCGATGAATATATTCAGATGCGTGATAAATATAGAGCTCAGGAAGAAGAATGCCTTGCAGCTATTAAGGTGCTTCAAGATAAGGCTCTTGAGCTTGAGAGCGAAGCTAACTTAGACAGTTCATGGGTGGAACAATACGCTAAATTCCAAACAGTTCAAACGCTCACTCGTGAAATGGTCGTGTCTTTGATTGATAGAATTATTGTACACGAAGGCAATAATGTCGAAATCGTCTTCAATTACAGAGACGAAATCGCCTATATCGAAGAGCTTATCTCCGAAAGTAAAAAGGAGGTGAGCTAATGGCACGAAAAAGTAGATTTTTAGATGCCAATGCAATTGAAACTCTCGAAACAGTCATTTGGAAAACAGCATTTTATTTGCGTTTATCTGATGAAGACGGTGAGAACGTAGAGCAGAATTCCTTGGGAAACCAACGCAAGATCTGTCAGGCTTATTTCAATAAGCTTGAAGATGTTGAGCTCGTCAGAGTATTCAGTGACAACGGCTATACCGGAATGAATTACGATCGTCCCGACTTCAACGCACTTTATGATGCGGTGATGAATGGTGAGATTAACTGTATTATCGTCAAAGATGTGTCCCGTTTTGGAAGACATTATATAATGACAAGTGAATTCTTGCAAAGACTCTTTCCGAGTATGGGAATTCGGTTTATTTCCGTAAATGACGATTATGACAGTCTTAATCCCAAATCGGATGTGGAAGGACTCTTATTGCCTTTCAAGATGATCGTAAACGATTCCTACGTTAAGGATATTGCAAAGAAGATACGTTCGAGTATTACTTCAAAAATGAATGCCGGAGAGTATTTGCCATCAGCAAGTAGTATTCTGTACGGATACATTCGTAATCCTGAAATGAACACACTTGACATTGATGTAGAAGCTGCTCCTATAGTGGTGCGAATCTTTGAAATGAGAGCCGAGGGTATGCCATTCAATCAAATTGCAGACACCCTTAATAAAGAAGGTATTCCATCCCCAGGAAGACTTCGTTATATGCGAGGAGTAACTCTCCATCCGAGATACGCAACTTGTCAATGGTCGCGTTCAACAATTAGAAAATTTGTCTCCGAGCCGACATACCTTGGTCAGAGAATTCACGGAAAAATCAAGAGAGATAAGTTGGG